>NZ_JAWDJJ010000068.1:0-11630 GCF_032465695.1 Actinomyces sp. MRS3W | reverse complement strand
TCTGAACACGGCCGAAGATGGCTACCGGCTCGGCGGGGGACAGCGGCAGCACACCGTCGTTGCGGAGCAGCACGGTGCCCTCGGCGGCGGCCCGGCGAGCCAGCTCGGCCAGTCGCGGATCGTAGGAGCGGTCGGCGTCAGCTGCGGCGCTGGTGAAGGCCTGGGCGACTTCGTTGATGGTGTTGTCGGTCATGGCTGTTTCTCTCCGGACTCTCCCCGAGATGGTGCGTGCAGGCCGGCTGGACTGCGGTGTCGGCAGAAGCCTAACTGTCCAGGCGGTCGGCGGGACAGGCGTTCTCGGAGCCGGGCTTGAGGAGTTCGTCCTCCAACTGCTCCAGGCCGGTTTTGGTGGACAGCGGGATCGGCTTGAACACCAGGGCGACCGCGGCCGCGACCAGGAGCACCGGCGACAGTGAGAAGAGCACCGGAGCGAGCGCGTCATGGTAGGCGTCGACGACGGCGGCGCCGGTGGCGGCATTCAGACTCCGGGCGATGGCTGGGGTGATCGAGGCGGCCTGGTGGGTGTCGAAGCCGAGGCCGAGCAGACCGGCGGTCAGGCGGGTGGTGAACAGGACGCCGACGATCGTGTTGCCGATTGACACCCCGATCTCGCGGAAGAAATTGTTGGTGGAGGTCGCCGTGCCCAGCATGCTGGCGGGCAGCGCATTTTGGATGACGAGAACGCTCAACTGCAGGAACATGCCGATGCCGAGTTCGAGGACGAACACGGCCACACAGGTCCAGGCCACATGCGCGTCGGTCGGGAGCAGACCCAGCATGGCCATGCCGGCCGCGGCAAGCAGGGAGCCAATGATCGGGTAGGGCTTGTAGCGGCCGGTACGGGTGACCAATGTTCCGGACAGGAGCGAGCCGGTGAACATGCCGATGCTGCCCGGTACGAGCAACAGCCCGGACATGGTCGCGCTCACGCCGTGAACCATCTGCAGGTAGGTCGGCAGGTAGCCGTTCATGCCGAACATGCAGGCGGCCATGAGCACGGAGACGATCGTGGCGATGATGAAGGTGTGGTTGGTGAGGACTTCCAGCGGCAGGATCGGGTCAGCGGCCCGCTTCTCCACGGGGATGACGGCGATCCAGGCGGCCAGTGTCACGGCGATCAGTCCCAGCATGACGGGACTGGTCCAGGCGAAAGTGGTGCCGCCCCAGGTGGCGATGAGCACGATGCCGGCGGCGCCGATGCCCGTCAGCGCCAGCCCGGCCCAGTCGATGCTGAAGGAGGCGGATCGCTTGGGCATCCGCAGCGCGATTGCCACCGCGATCCAGGCGAACAGGCCGAAGGGCAGGAAGAACCAGAAGATCCAGCGCCAGCCCAACCAATCGGACAGCCAACCGCCCACCAGCGGCCCCAGGATTGAGGCGATGCCGAACATCGCACCCATGGGGGCCATATAGGTGCCGCGCACGCGGGGCGGGATGATGTCTCCGGTGATGGCCTGGGAGCAGATCATGAGCCCGCCTCCGCCCAGGCCCTGAATGAAGCGGAAGATGGTGAAGGCAAGCATATTGGTGGCCATGCCGCACAACGCCGAGCCGCCGACGAACATGGCGATAGCGAGCAGGTAGAGCTGCTTGCGGCCGACCAGGTCGCCGAGTTTGCCGTTGATCGGCATGGCGAGTGTCTGGCCGAGCGTGTAGGCGGTGATGGCCCAGGACATGTGGGCGACGCCGCCGAGGTCGCCGATGACCGTGGGCAGGGCGGTGGCGATCACCGTGTGGTACATCGCGGTGAGGAACTGGACCGTCATCAAGCAGATGTAGACGACCCAGAACCGCCGATCGGGGCGGAAGGCCATCCCCTCGATGGTGCCGGAGATGGCCTGGGATTCCGGCTGCTCGCCGGGCTGTACGCCGCGTGCGGGAGTACTGGTCATGGACTCGTTTCTCTCCTCGCAGCACACCGAGTGGGGAGGACTCCCGGAATGGGGGAGGGGTGCGCCGCACAACAAATTCTGCCAAATAGTCGGTGGTCGGAGCATGCCGGGGAACGAGGTCTTGCGCACCTCCCCACTCGGGCGACCTCGGCCCGTCCCCTCACCGAAACCGGCACTTGTAACGTGCCGAAACCGGTCGATGTGGCGGCGGCGTCCATGATTGGAAGCATGCACACGGTCACGATGTCGTAACGAACGGTGGGGTGTGCCTTGGGTGGTCGTCACGTCAAATGCGAGCTGCCTAACATAGTGACGCCATCTAGTCGACGCGCGTCGACGACGGGCTCGATGTGACACAGCTGTCCGGCCCGTCCACGGTGTTTCAAGGAGGAAAAGCACATGGCACCTACGCTTCCCCATCTCCCACGTCGTCGTTTCATTCAGAGCTCCGCCGTCATCGCGGCCCTGTCGGCCGCTGCCGCATGCGGCAACGGTGGCTCGGGAGGGTCAGGCGGCTCGGGTGGATCAGCCCCGTCTGCGGCGTCGGCAGACGACTTCACCGGCACCGGACCGATCACCTGGGTACAGGGCAAGGACAACTCTGGCGGCAAGGTGCAGGAGCGCATCGATGAGTGGAACGAGCTCTACCCCGACGAGCAGGTCACCCTCATTGAGCTCTCTGCCGAGGCCGACCAGCAGCGTCAGTCCCTCATTAACAACGCCCAGACCCAATCCGACGCCTACGACGTCATTTCCGTCGACAACGTATGGGTTGCCGAATTCGCTGCCAACCAGTGGATCGTGCCCCTGCCCGAGGACGATCTGAAGAACGACGACATCGTCGAGTCGGTGTGGGAGACCGGCCTGTACATGGACACGCTCTATGCGATGCCGTTCGCGACGGACTCCTCCATCATGTTCTACCGCAAGGATTTCCTGGAGGAAGCCGGCGTCGAGGTCCCCACCACCTGGGATGAAGTCAAGGCCGCCATCGATGCCGTGCGCGCCGTGCCGGGTCACGAGAACATCGGCGGCTTCGGCGGCCAATTCGCCAAGTACGAGGGACTGACCTGCTGCGCCAGCGAGTTCATCAATACCGCGGGCGGCTCCTTCTACGACGACGAGGGCAATGTCACCATCAACTCTCCGGAGGCGATCGCCGGCCTGCAGACCCTCATTGACGGGTTCAAGGACGGTTACATCCCCACCGAGGCGCTGGAATGGAAGGAGGAGGACGGCCGCAACGCCTTCGAATCCGGTGATCTGCTCTTCTACCGGCAGTGGCCCTACCAGTACGCCAACAACGTGGCGGCACTCGGGGAGGAGAAGTTCGGCGTCGCCGCCCTGCCCACCATCGACGGCAACGCCTTCGTCCCGACACTCGGTGGGCACAACTGCGGTATCTCGGCCTACTCCAAGAACAAGGCGACAGCGCTGAAGTTCGTCCAATGGTGGACCACCCAGGAGTCGGAGAAATACGCGCTCGAAACTCAAACCCTCGCGCCCGTTCTCGGCTCTCTGTATGAGGACGCCGAGATGCTTGAGAAGTTCCCCTACTTGCCGACGCTGCGCGAGTCCCTGGACTCGGCCAAGGGTCGCCCCAAGGCCGTTTCCTACGGCGACGTGACTGCTGCGATCCAGGATGCCCTGTATCCGGCGATCCAGCAGCAGGCTACGGCCGAAGAGGCAATCGCCAACCTGGAAACCTCGCTCAAGGCACTGGCCTGACGCCGTCCTGACGGCCTGCAATCGGCCCCTTGCTGTCGGCGGACCGGCCGGGTGGGGCGGGGACTGTCCCGCCCCACCCGGAACGCCCTGCCCGCATTGCGATGGTGCCGTAGTCCGTCTATGCCCGTCGCGGCATCCGCGGATAGGCGTCAGGAATACCGGTCAGCAAATCGCCGGCTCAACCAATAAAGGCAGAACAGGTCATGAGTGCACACACATATGTACCGGACGTCAATCGCCGGTCCAAGGCCAGCCGGGCGCAGGCGCGTCTGGCGTGGTTCCTCATCACCCCGACGATCATCGTTTTGACGATCGTCATCATCCTTCCCGTCTTCCAATCACTGCGGCAGTCCCTGTACGGCAAGGCCGGACTCGATCCCGAAACCGGATTCGTCTCCAACGTCGAGCCCTTCGTCGGACTGGATAACTACGCCACCATCTTCACCGACGCCGGATCCCGGTTCTGGACCGCTGCGTGGAACACCACCCTGTTCGGAGTCGTCACCGTGGTGCTGGAGACCATCCTGGGTGTGGCGATGGCGCTCATCATGCACCGGGCCATGCGCGGGCGCGGATTCGTCCGGGCGGCAATCCTGGTGCCGTGGGCCATCCCCACCGCCGTCTCCGCCATCCTGTGGGGCTGGATCTTCAACCAAAACGGCGTCGCCAACGCCATCTTGGGACAGCACATCATGTGGGCCTCGGGCAACACGAGCGCCAAGCTGGCCATCATCATCGCCGATGTATGGAAAACCGCCCCCTACATCGGTCTGCTCACGCTCGCCGGCCTGCAGATCATTCCCGACGAGGTCTACGAGGCTGCGAAGATCGACGGCGCGAACGCCTGGAAGCGGTTCACCCGGATCACGTTGCCGCTGGTCAAGCCTGCGCTCGTGGTCGCGGTCCTGTTCCGCGCGCTCGACGCGCTGCGCATGTTCGACCTTCCCTACATCCTCATCGGCCCGCGCAAGGGCTCGGTGGAGACGCTGTCCATGCTCGTCCAGGACGAGGCTTCTAACCTGCGCTATGGCTCGGCGGCGGCCTATGCGCTCATCTTGTTCTTGTACGTGTTCATTTTCGCCTTCGCCTTCACCCGGATCACCCATGCCGATCTGGGCGCCAGCACGCCGCGCAGCGGCAAGAAACAGGGGCGCAAACTACCCGCCTCCGCATTCCTGCCCAAACGCCGCGCCGCGGCGGCAACCGCGACCGGGGCGAGCGCCGCCGTCGAGCCCAATGAGAGGAGCGCGTCATGAGCACAGCAACCGCGTCGGCGCGAGCGGTCGAGCGGCCCAGAAGGAAGATCGACTGGGCTGGGGGGATGTCGACTTTCGGCATCGTCCTCATCGTCATCTATTGCCTCGCTCCGTTTTACTGGATGCTGGTGTCCTCGCTGCGGCCGGATACCGAGATCTTCGAGAACACGTGGTGGCCGCGGCACGTGTCCTTTGAGAACTATCAAGCCGTGTTCTCCGCGAAGAACAACTTTGGGCAGGGCCTGATCAACTCGCTCATCGTCTCGGTTGTGGTCACCGTCGTCGCCCTAGCGATCGCCACCTTCGCTTCCTATGCCCTGGCTCGCCTGGACTTCCGGGGCAAGAGCGTGCTGCTGCTGGTGGTGCTGGCGACCTCGATGTTCCCGCTCGTGGCGATCATCGTGCCCCTGCTCAAGAACTTCTCGGCCTGGGGCTGGATCAACACCTATCAGGCGATGATCATCCCGGACCTGTCCTTCTCTTTGCCGCTGGCCGTGTGGAACCTGACCAGCTTCTTCCGGCAGATGCCCCAAGAGCTCGAGCAGTCCGCCATGGTCGACGGCTGCACTCCGGGGCAGGCGTTCCGCAAGGTCATTCTGCCTATCGCCGCACCCGGCATCTTCACCACTGCGATCATCATCTTCATCGGCGCTTGGAACGAGTTCCTCGTGGCCGTCACGATGGTCAACAACCCCGCCATGCAGCCAGCCACCGTGCTGCTGAGCAAATTCACTGGCGCTTCCCAGTTCAACACGCCCTTTGGGTCACAGATGGCGGCGGGCGTGGTCATGACACTACCGCTGGTCATCATGGTGCTGATCTTCCAGCGTCGCATTGTTGCCGGCCTCGCCGCCGGCGGACTCAAGCAGTGACCGGCTGCCGGGGACGTGCCGCAGCGGCGGTGCGTCCCCGGCCTGGCCAACATGGTTGCTAGTCTTTAGTCTTTCCATTTTCCATTCCACATCCGCCCCGCGTCCGGCGCTCGCGCTAGCCCGGACCCCGACCCGTTCCAGGACACCAGACTCCATGACCTCCCCCTCGCTGGCACCCGTCGTCACCACGCGCGACGATGAGGATGCCTGGTGGCGTGATGCCGTCATCTACCAGATCTACCCCCGCTCCTTTGCCGACTCCGACGGCGACGGCCTCGGCGACCTGCGCGGCATCACCGCCCGCATGGGGCACCTCGCGTCCCTGGGGGTGGACGCCATTTGGCTCTCGCCTTTCTATCCCTCCCCGCAGGTCGACGCCGGCTATGACGTCGCCGACTACTTCAACGTCGCCCCCGAGTACGGCACGCTGGAGGATTTCGACGCCATGGTTGCGGCCGCGCGCGCCGTGGGCATGCGCGTCGTCGTCGACCTGGTTCCCAACCACTCCTCGGATCAGCACGCCTGGTTCCGTGAGGCGCTCGCGGCCGGTCCCGGATCGCCTGAGCGCGATCGCTATATCTTCCGCCACAGCCCGGACGGGCCGCCCAACAACTGGGGCAGCCTGTTCGGCGGCCCGGCCTGGAGCGCCGTCGAGCCGCTGACCGGAAAGGAAGCGGACCGCGACTGGTGGTACCTGCACCTGTTCGCCGCCGAGCAGCCCGACTTCAACTGGGACAACGCCGACGTGCGCCAGCACTTCCGGGACTTCCTGCGCTTCTGGGCCGAGCGCGGCGTGGACGGCTTCCGGGTTGACGTCGCCCACGGCCTGGTCAAGGCCCCGGGGCTGCCCGACGACGCCCTGGGCGCAGACCGGTGGCGCGGGGTCCCCGCGGATGACGCGGACGGCCACCCCAAGACCGCCGACTCCGGCCCCATGTTCGATCAGCCCGGTGTCCACGAGATCTACCGCGACTGGCGGCGGGTGCTGGGCTCCATCCGCCCGGATATCCTGCTCGTCGCCGAGGCCTGGGTGGACCCGCCCGAGCGCATGGCCATGTACGTCCGCGAGGACGAGATGAGCCAGGCCTTCAACTTCGACTACCTCAAATCCCCCTGGCGTGCCCCCGAACTGCGCCGCGTCATCGACGCCTCCACGGCAGCTAATGGTGCCGTTGGCGCCCCCACCACCTGGGTGCTGTCCAACCACGACGTCGTACGCCACGCCACCCGCTTCGGCTTCGCGCCGGGCTCAGAACCGGACGACGGTATCGGCGCCGAGGACCCCCAGCCCGATGCCGCCCTGGGGCTGCGGCGGGCGCGCGCCGCCACCCTATTCGCCCTGGGGCTGCCCGGCAGCATGTACATGTTCCAGGGTGAGGAGCTCGGACTGCCCGAGCACACCACGATGGACGACGCCGCGCGTCAGGACCCGGCCTGGTTGCGCACCGGCAAGCAGACGCGCGGGCGCGACGGTTGCCGGGTTCCCCTGCCCTGGGCCGTTGACGGGCCCGCCTGCGGCTTCAACTCCACCGGTGCCACCTGGCTGCCCCAGCCGGAGGGCTGGGGCGCTTACGCCCCCGCCGCGCAGGAGGCGGATCCCGACTCCACGCTGGCTATGTACCGGCGTGCCCTGGCCGCCAGGCGCGAGTGGGGCCTGGGACGCGGAAGTATCCACTGGCTGGAGGACACCCCCGCGCATGTACTCGCCTTCCACAATGGTGAGGTCACGGTGGTCATCAACATGGGGGAGGAGGCCGTCACCCTGCCCCTGACCGGCACGGTGTTGGTGCGTTCCTGGAACGGGGAGACGGGCGGCACCGCCGGTGCTGTCACCATCCCGGGGAACGGGAGTCTCTGGATGGCCGCATAAGCGGCCTCGCTCGCTGACGCAGGGGCATGCAGTAGGGGACCCCGGAAGGAGGACGCACATGGTCACTCGCGCCGATGTGGCACGCCTCGCCGGGGTCTCCCCGTCGACCGTCACCTACGTGCTCACCGGACAGCGGCCAACGACTCGCGCGACACGCGAGCGGGTGCAGCGGGCGATCGACGCGCTCGGTTACCGGCCCAACCGGCATGCCTCCCTGCTTGCGGCCCGGTCGGTGCGCACCGTCGGCGTGCTCTTTCGCATGCAGCGCTCCGGCATCGACGCCAATGACCTGGAATACATCGAGGGCCTGCGTGCGAGCGTCGAGTCCCTTGGCATCCAAGTGTTCGTGCCCGTGGGACGGCGCACCAGTGCGGTGGATGCGCTGGAAACCCTGGTGCAGTCCGGGGCGCTGGACGCCGCCGTGCTCATGGATGTCGCCCCCGATGATGAGCGCGAGCAGTACCTGCTGAATGAGAAGGTCCCGACCGTGCTCATTGGTACCTCGCACCGCGTTGACGGCGCTCCGGGTGTGGATGCGGATTTCAAGCAGATGGCGGACCTGGGCGTGCGGCACCTGGTTGAGCTCGGGCACCGCCGCATCTTGTTCCTCATGCGTGATATACGCGCCGACCGGTCGAACGCCTACATGGCCCAGAGCCAGTCCGTGCGTCTGGCCGCCCGCAGGTACGGGGTCGAGGCGGTGTTCCGCGCCTGCCCCGACAACGTCCTCGCCGGGGCTCGGGAAGTGGGTGCTTCGGGACTTGCGGAGGGTTGCACCGCCGTCGTGTCCAATAGTCCCAGCGCGCTCGAAGGCGTGATTGCGGCGGCTTGGGCGCGTGGCTTATCGCTGCCACGGGACCTTTCGCTCGTCTCGGTCGGCTTGACTGTGGCCCGCACCCCGACAGGGGACCTGGTGACCGAAGTGGGGGTGGACCGGCCGGCGCTCGGACGCAGGGCGGGTGGCTTGCTGCTGCAATCTCTGGAGGATGACTCCATCCGTGGCATCACTCTGGTCGATCCCCGCCTCATCGACCACGGCTCGACGGCGCCGCCCGCGCCGTAGACGACTGGCGTCAAGCGGTTGCCGGTTTCGGTGTAGGGCGGCGTCGGTGGGCGGTTGCGGTGGAGACTCCGTCCGCCCGCGCGGGTTTCGGCGCTTGCGCGGCCCAACCCCTCCCGGGATCGGCCATCTAGGGGAACATGCATGACATGTGGGCCTTGCGAACCCTCAATGTAAACGTTTACGCTTGCGGTGTTGGCACAGCCGCCGACCCTCACGCCGCAACAGTCAACAGTGCCCGCGTCCTCAGCGCGCGGGAACATCACACCAGAGGAATGACATGAGCAACCAGCTGCGCATTGGAATCATCGGAACCGGAGTCATGGGCTCCGACCACGCCCACAACCTCGCCCGCGGTGTACGCGGGGCGAGCCTCGCCGCCATCGCCGACGCCGCCGTCGACCGCGCCGACGCCCTTGCCGCGGAACTCGGCGGGAACATCGCCACCTACTCCGATGGCAAGGAGATGATCGCCTCGGGAGACGTTGACGCGGTCATCATCGCTGCCCCTGATCCCTTCCACGCCGAGCTCACCGGCGCCTGTCTGGATGCCGGACTGCCGGTACTGTGCGAGAAACCGCTGGCTCCCACCGCTGCGGAGGCAGTGGATGTGGTCGCCAAGCAGGAAGCGCTCGGCCGCGACCTGCTCACCGTGGGGTTCATGCGGCGCTTCGACCCCGGCTACCGCGCCCTCAAGGCCCGCCTCGCCGCAGGAGCCGACGGCGCGCTGCTCATGACCCACTCGGTCCACCGCAACGTCGAGGCATACCCCGGCCAGGACTCCTCCGCCACGATCACCAACTCCGCCGTGCACGAGATTGACGTCCTGCCCTGGCTGAGCGGACACGACATCATTGAGGTCGAGTGGGCCGCCGGCCGTGCCAGCTCGCTCATCGCCGAGCGCCATGATCCCCAGTTGCTGCTGATGCGCGACGACGCCGGTGTCCTGCACACCGTCGAGCTCCAGGTCCATGCCCGCTACGGCTACGACGTGCGTTGTGAGCTGGTGTGTGAAACCGCCTCCGTGGAGTTGCCGTCCGTGCCAGCGCTGGTCGAGGCCGACGAGGTGATTGTCTCCAAGGATCTCGCCCGCAGTGCCGCCTATCCCGCCGACTGGCGCCCCCGCTTCGCCGCTGCCTACCGCGCCGAACTCGCTGCCTGGGTCGAAGCCAGCCTGGCGGGCCGTCTGCCCGAGGGTGCGGCCACCGCCCGCGACGCCCTACGCACCACCGTCGTCGCCGAGACCCTGGTGCGCTCCATGAATGCCGGCGGCGCCCGCCTGGGCGTTCCCAGCCTCGACGACGTCATGAGCGGAAAGGCCTGATCACCATGGAACTCGGAATCGTCACCGACTCGCTCGCCTCGCTGCCCTTCGACGAGATGCTCGACACCGTCGCAGCCCAGGGCATCACCGCGATCGAGCTGCCCACGGGCGGCTGGTCCTCGGCCCCGCATTGCGACGTGCGCAGCTTGCTGACCGACGCCGCCGCCCGCGACCGCTTTGTCGGAGCCGTGACCGAGCGCGGTCTGCACATCAGCGCCCTCAACATCAACGGCAACCAACTCCACCCAGTCATTGGCGCCGAGATCGATGCTCTCGTGCACGCCACCGTTGATCTCGCTGCTGTGCTCGGGGTCGGCACGGTCGTACTCATGTCCGGTCTGCCCGGCGGCGCGCCCGGCGACCAGGCTCCTAACTGGGTGACCACCTCCTGGCCTCCGGAAACCCAGACCATCCTGGATTACCAGTGGAATGAGGTGGCCATCCCCTACTGGAAGGAGCTGGGGGCCTACGGGCGTGAGCGCGGGGTGCGCTTCGCCGTTGAAATGCACGGGGATCAACTCGTCTACAACGCCGCCACCCTCCTGCGCCTGCGCGAGGCCGTCGGCGACGTCGTTGGCGCCAACTTCGACCCCTCACATCCCATGTGGATGGGGGCGGACCCGTGCGCCATGGCCGGTGAGCTCACCGGTGCGATCTACAACGTCCACGCCAAGGACACCCGCATCAACGGGCGCATCACCGACGTCAACGGTCTGCTCGATACCCAGACGGTTGACAGAGCCGCCACCCGCGCATGGAACTACGTCACTCTCGGCCTCGGCCGTGTCGGTGGACGCCAGTTCTGGGGTCAGTTCCTCTCCGACCTGCGGTCTGCCGGCTATGACGGCGTGCTCGCCATTGAGCACGAGGACGTCCTCTACGACGCCGTAGAGGGCCTGACCGCGACGGTAGGGCTGCTGCGGGAGGTCATGCCCGTGGCTCCGGCCAGCTGGAAGCCGCAGGACGTCTGAGTCTCGGCAACCCGTGCTAGCTCACCGGTTCCGCGGCGCCGGCCTGCCTCGCATCCGAGGCGGCCGGCGCCGTAGAGTCGCGCACGATCAGCTCAACCGGTAGCACCACGTCACGGCTGGACCCGTCGGCGTCGTCGAGCGCATCCGCGAATGCTCCCAACGCCAGGTCGACACCTACCCGACCCATCTCACGCGCCGGCTGGCGCACCGTCGTCAGTGCGGGAGTCACCAGCGCTGCCCAGGGGATGTCATCGAAGCCGCACACGGCCACGTCCTCGGGCACCTGTAGGCCCTGCGCGGCCAGGGCACGTATCAGCGTGATCGCCAGCAGATCATCGCCCGCGAAGAAGGCCTCGATACCGCTCACGTCCTTCAGGATCGCCGTCGCCTGGCCAATAGCGTCGCCGGTACGGCGCACCGCCCGGGCGACGGCGCGCTCGGGTACCTCCATCCCCAGTTCGCGGGCGCGACGGGTGAAGCCCTCCACGCGCTGCACCGACGTCGGCATCCCCGCAGGTGCACCGATGACGGCGGCGCGCCGGCGGCCGGTTGTCGCCAGGTGCTCGGCCACGAGCTCGCCACCGCGAGTGTTGTCGACGCTCACGCGTGCCGCTGCCGGGCCTGCGATCGGCTCATCGAGCAGAACGAGTGGCGGGG
>NZ_JAWDJJ010000067.1:0-1422 GCF_032465695.1 Actinomyces sp. MRS3W | reverse complement strand
CGCCACAACAGGGCGTTGGTGACGGCGGGCGCGGTGGTGTGATCCATGTCGGCCACCCACAGGGGCAGCGCGGTGTCGGGGCGGCCGCGGCGTGCGGCGAAGTCCCATTTGAGGCTGGCGGTGCCGGTGCGGTCGTGGACGACGTCGAAAGCGGACGCGGATGCGTGGGGTGCGAGGCGTGCGGAGGCGGAGGTGGGTGCGGGTGCGGCGTCGGCCGTTGGCGCGGAGGGCGCCGGCGCGGTACTGGAGCCCGCGACAACAGCGGGGGCGAAGGCGGTGGTCATGGGAGGTCCTTGAAGATGTGCTGGGCCGCCATATCGACCGGTCTCGGTACGTCATAAGTGCCGGTTTGGGTGTGTTACTTGTGCCGGTTTCGGTGAAGGAGACAGTGTGCGCGGCGGCGGGGCGAGTAGAACGGGGGATGAACGCGAACCCATGGGGGGCGCGGAGTACGACGAGCGCCCGCAGGCAACTCGGACTCTGACCGTTACTTGGCAGGAACAGCGACGGCTGGCGCTGTTAGCACATCTGCATTCGACGCATGCTTTCGGCACGCACCACCAGGGTACGGGTCGTGGGCGTCGAAGCGGTCATGAGGTGAGGGTAGCGCGCAGAGCGCTGCACGTGTCAAGGCCGGTCGGGATGCCGAGACACGGCCGGACCCGTCGCGGCTGGCTCGTGGCATCGTGTCACCGAGACCGGCACTAATGACGTGCCGAGACCGGCACTAATGACGTGTCGAGACCGGTCGATGTGGTTGTGGTGGTCGGTACGTCCCTCTATGCTCCAATGGTGGGCGCCGGCCCGGCAGTGGGCCCGAAAAGTGTCCATCTGTCGCAACTTTTATGGTCGGCGTCGACCAGTATCTTCTGGAAATCGCCTCTGACCTGGGCAAATGCGATGAAGGTCGTCGGCTCGCACCGCTGCGCGGCTCAAAAGTTTCGACCAATGGACACTTTGTCATCGCCCACCGTCCTTGGGACAGCCGCCGCCCCTGGCCTTAAGGCGGCTAGTGCCCACCACCTGCCTTGAGGCGGCCTGCGCCAGTCTGTGTGAGGGCCGCAGCCCGGCGGAAACGGTCGCCGCACGACCAGACGCGCCCACTGGAAGCGCCAGAAGCTATGGGACTCAGCCCTCTCAAAAGCTATGGGCCCCAACCGTCTCAAAAGTGAGGAGGCATCGCAGCGGTGCCGAGCGGTGCTCTACTACGCCACTTTGCCGTTGGGTACGCCAGTTAACCGTCTGCTGAAGGCCTGTGAGCCATTCAGCGGACCCCGAAGTGGCGTAGCAGACCTCGAAGTGGCGTAGCAGAGCGAGTGTGGGCGAGAGGGCCAGGCGACGGTAGGTGCTCGTCAGGCGTTGTCGGTGGGGGCGTCAGCGGGAGGGGTTGTCACTTCCGGGAGGGAATCGTCGGCGGAAGGG
>NZ_JAWDJJ010000066.1:0-7500 GCF_032465695.1 Actinomyces sp. MRS3W | reverse complement strand
CCATGCGGTCGTGCAAGTCATCGAGGTCGACGGAGGCGCCTACCAGCGTGGCCGTGCGGGTGGGGTGGTCGATGACCAGGATGATGCGGGCGTCGTAGAAGAGATAGTCGGGGCAGGTGTTGGCGCCCTGGGCAACCTCCGGCAGGGACTCGAAGGTGGCCAGGTAGTCGAAGGCGAACACGCCTGCCTCCAGCGGCAGGTGCGGGTGATCGACGTCGGCCGCAGCCAGCACGCGCAGCGGCTCAATGGTGGAGATGGCCTTGAGCCGCTCGTGCTCCTCCGCGTCGTCGGGAGCGGGAGGGAAGCTGAGAGTGAGGCGGTCCGGCGTCGGTGCCGTGTCCGGGGCGACGTACTGCGGCATGGCGGCACGCACGCGGCCGACGGCAACCCGGCCGTCGGCGCGGGCCTGGGGCAGGGACTCCATGGTGACGCTGTGTCCCTGGCAGGTCAGGCGTGTGGAGGCCTCGAGGACGGCGATGGTGGTGCGGGAGACCTTGGTGGCGATGTCGACGGATTCCAGCAGGATGGTGTCAAGGGGACGCGGGTTCCCGGCGGCGTCCACTGCGGTGGCGATGAGGTCGCGCCGCGCCAGATGCTCCAGCAGCGCACCACCGTCATGCTGGTAGCGCACCGACCGCGTCAAGACCGTGGGCGGGGGAGGTGTCATGGGGTGCCTTCCTGTTCATGCCACCGGCAAGACCCGTCCCGAATGCGAAGAGCCCGCCAGTGGCGAGCTCTTGTGATCCGGCGCCGCCTACGCGGCACGAGTGGCTCGCCCGATGGGGAGCCACCACCACTGGTGAGTGCGGAATGCGGCCACGGCGGTAGCGTAGAGCGCTCCGCGGAATGCGCCAAATCGATGACAACATAGTGAGACGCCGCGCTACCTCCAGAAGGTGGTGTTCACCGCGCTTGCCCAGGCCTCGTACTCCGGGCCGGTCCAGCCGGTGCCCTCCGGCGCGGCCGGGTCGCGGCGGAAGGCTGCCGGATGGGCGGCCGGCCCTTGGAGCAGGAGCTCCCGCAGGGGGGCGGCGCATCTGATATTGAGTGCGGCCTCCACCCGATTCAGGCCCCGACGAAGCTCCCGCGGGTCGCCGGGATGCTTGCCCGGGAAACGTCCCTCGGCCGTGGACCGCAGCAGGTGGAGAGCCAGGTTGGGGGTGGAAAACCAGGCCAGGTTGAGCCGTAGCTTCTGCCCGCGCCGGTCGCGCACGACGGCGGAGCGCTGGCCCGTGGCCGAGAATGAGGCGATCTCCTGGTGGGGGATCTGCCGGGCGCGCCCGCGCCAGTCGGTTCCGGCAATGAGGGTCGGAGCATCGACGACGGCGCAGTTGCGGTAGGCAGCCAGGGTATAGCAGCTATAACCCACGCAGATGAGTGCGCTCGCGGCGATGATCCCGACGGCCTTCAGATCATCAATCATGGGTAGGGCGAGGAGGACGAGGAGGAAGACGCCGCACCCGAGCAGGATGGCTATGGCGATGTGGACTGCCGCGCTGGGGCGCTGGATGGGATAGTCGTAGGTGGTTGCTCCGACGCCGGCGGCGGGTGCGGGCTCGGTGATGCGGGCCCGGTCCGGGCGGGCCCCGCCGCGCACCAGGGGGATGCTCAGCACCACCATGATAATGCTGAGGGCATAGGTGGCGATCATGATGAGCAGGTGCGCGGTGTCCATGGAATCTCCTGAGCCGTAGATCACGTCAAGGTCTCGACGAATCGGGGTTCGTATTTCATCATGGTGCCAGGGCAGGCGCGATGCAAACCGGAGCGACGCGTTGCCCGCCTGCCGCATCCACATCGCTGGCCAGGACGTCCGCCCCCGACAAGCCGAACGACGCTCAAGGAAAAACCATGAGACTCACATTCACCGGGACCGCGGTCGCCGCCGGCGTGGTTGCGGCGCTGGCGCTGGTCGGGTGCGCACCCAGCGCACCCCGCTCTCAGGCCAGTGCGTCAGCGCAGACCATGGCCCCCTTCGCGTCGCTGGACAATGATTCCCCCACTTACATCACCCAGGACCTGGACGACGGACAGACCCGCTTCACCCGCGTGGTCAACCCCAACGGCGGGGCGGTGCTCAGCTACTCCACGGACGGCGACATGAGTATCGTCGAGCAGACGGAGGGCGGCTACACCTATGCCTTCAAGGACCTTGACGGCGACGGTGAGCTCGATCCGGCCGAGGACTGGCGCCTGGACGCCTCCGAACGTGCCGCCGACTACGCCACCGGTCTTTCCCCGGAGCAGATGTCCGGGCTCATGCTGTTCTCCCCTCCCGAAACCGCACCGGAGGAGGGACTGACGCAGGAACAGCAGGAATACTTGTCCGCCTCCTATCTGCGGTCGGTGCTCAACGCTGGAAGCTCCGAAGTTATCGCGAACGCCCAATGGGTCAACCAGATGCAGGCCTATGTAGAAACACTGGCCGCTGAGGATGCTCCTTACATTCCGGTGAATTTCGGCTCCGAACCGCGTTCCGATGCCGCAGGATCCGGTGCCTTCAGCGCGGCGGGGGACATGTCCAGCTGGCCCAGTCCCCTGGGGCTGGCGGCAACCTTCGACCCGGACACCGTGCTCCAATTCGGCAGCTTGGTCTCCCAGGAATACCGGGGCCTCGGGATTGGCGCCGCCCTGTCGCCACAGGTTGACCTGGCCACCGAGCCCCGCTGGCTGGGGACGATAGACACCTTCGGTGAGGACGCCGAGATGGCCGGTGCCATGGCCGCCGCCTACGTCGCGGGATTCCAAGGAACCTTCACCGCGGATGGTAGCAATACCGGCTGGGGTAGCGACTCGGTAGTCACCACGCTCAAGCACTGGCCCGGAGACGGCGCCGGCGAAGGCGGGCGCGAATCGCACACCCACGCGGGCAAGTACGAGGTCATGGTGGGAGGGAACTCCGCCGAGCACATCTCGGTATTCCAACAGGCATGGGACTCCGGCGCCGTCATGACCTCGAGCTCCATCACTGTGGACGCCGACGGCCAGCCGGTGTACGCCCAGCGGATGGCATCGGCCTATGACGCCGGCAAGCTGTCGGTGCTGCGGGAGGACAACTCCTACAGTGGCGTTGTTATAACCGATTGGGGCGCCACTCATGCTGCCGACGAGGGCAGATTCGCCACCGCTTGGGGTGCGGAGGACCTGACCATTCAGGAGCGTCATTTCGAGATCATCAAGAACGGCATTGACATGTTCGGCGGCAATAACGACGTCGCTCCGGTTCTGGCCGCCTACGACATGTGGCAGGATGCCTACGAGGCCGGGCAGCTTGAGGACGAGCAGAACGTCGACGCCGACACCCGCTGGCTCCAGTCCGCTACCCGCATCCTCACCATGTTCTTCAATGCCGACGCCTTCGATAACCCCTACCTGGCCCCGGCGACCTCCCAGATGCAGATCGGTACACAGGAGCAGGTGACCGCCGGCAGGGAAGCGCAGCTGAACTCCATCATCGCGCTTAAGAACGACGGCGCTATTACCCTGGATCCGCAGGCCGACTGGTCCGACAAAACCGTCTACATTCCGCAGACCTACGATATCGGCCACAGCACGAGTGTCGCGCCGCGCGGCTACACCTCCGGTCCGTCGCTCGACTATGAGACCGCGGAGAAGTACTTCGGAACAGTCGTCACCGACACAATCGAATATGCCCGGGACGGAACCGCCATGGTGGCCGGCTACACCGCCCCCGACCTGACCGACGTTGACCTGGTGCTGGTGGGGATGCGGTCACCCGACAACGGCGATACCACCTCCAACGCTGGATGGGACGAACATCTGGACAACTGGTACCCCCTGTCCCTCCAATACGGCGACTACACGGCCGACGGTGACGTTGTCAGAGACCCCTCCATCGCGGGCGACCTCCTCAGTGACGGTCGCCAAGAGGATCGCTCCTATCACTATGACCATGCTGTCATCTCCAACAGTGCCGACCTCGACGCCCTGAACCGGGCGGCCGACGCAGTCGCGGCCTCGGGAAGGTCGATCCCCGTCGTCGTGGCGCTCAAGGCTACGAATCCGGTCATTCCGGCGGAGTTCGAGCAGCGCTCCGACGCCATCCTGGTCGGCTTCGGTGTTGCCGATGAGGCCCTCATCCAGGTTGCCCTGGGTCTGCACGAGTCCAACGGACGCCTGCCGATCCAGTTCCCCACGGACATGGACACCGTCGAGGCTAACCAGGAAGACGTGGCTAAGGATGTCACCCCCTACACCGACTCCGTCGGCAACACCTATGACTACGGTTATGGGCTGCACCTGGACGGCACGGTCATTGGTGACTGACTGATCCTGCGTTCGGAAGGCGGAACCGCGGTGCGCATCGCCGCGCGCCTCCCGAACGCAGGTTATGCGCGAGAAACGACAGGTTGAGCAGGCGCGAGCGACACCGAAGCTGACATGCGCTGAAATAAGTGCGATGTCGCTCACCGGCACGAGCGGGGCTGTAGCCGTGCGTACAAACCCTGCCGCCCCAGCCGGCTGAGTTCCCATACCCCTCGCATCCCCGTGCGAGGAACACAGAGAGGTGCCCGCGACAGTGCTGTCAATCAACTGGAACGACGTCTGGAACGTGGTGGTGAGCCTGCGCCCGCAGCTCATCGTCATCGCTGTGGCGTTGCTCGCGGCGATCATCATCACGATCGCCGTGCGCAAGCTCAACACCCCGGCGCGCAAGCTCACGCGCGCCACCACCTGGGTCGCGGCGACCGTCGCGGTGGCCCTCGCCATCACCGGCATGATGTACGGCGGCCTCAAGACCATCCTGGACCTGTCCTCCGGGTCCGGTGTCCTGGCCGAGGAGACCAAGGCAAGCGTTGAGGAACTCGGCAACACCATCTCCGACGAGGGCATGGTGCTGCTCAAGAACGAGGACGCCACCCTGCCCCTTGAGGACGGCTCCTCCATCAACGTGCTCGGCTGGGCCTCCACCAACCCCGTCTACGGCGGTACCGGATCCGGGTCGCTCTCGCCGGACAATCCCACCACCTCCCTGCTAGACGGCCTGCAGAACGCGGGCTTCAAGACCAACACCACCCTGAGCGACTTCTACACCGACTACCGTGCCGAGCGACCCGAGGTCGGCATGTTCGCGGCCGACTGGACCCTGCCGGAGCCGACCGCCGACGCCTACACCGACGCCCTGGTCAGCTCCATCCAGGGCTTCTCTGACACCTCCGTGGTCACCATCGCCCGGTCCGGTGGTGAAGGCTTCGACCTGCCCCAGGACGTCAACGCCGAGGTGGAGTCCAACGGCGCCTTCTCCTACACGAACAACTCCACCACGCAGACCGACTTCGCCGACGGCCAGGGGTACCTGGAGCTGACCGCTCCGGAGCGCGACCTCATCGCTCTCGCCAAGGACAACTCCGAGACGGTCATCGTCGTCTACAACGGCGCCAACGCCTTCGACCTGTCCGATCTTGCCGCCGACCCCGACATTGACGCCATTATTTGGGCCATCCCCGGCGGTCAGGTCGGCTTCAACGCCCTTGGGCGCATCCTCGACGGCGAGGTCAACCCCTCCGCCAAGACCCCCGACACCTTCGCGGCCGACTACAAGCAGTCCCCGGCGGCGAACAACTTCGGCGACTTCACCTACACCAACATGGAGGAGTACGGCCAGTCCTCACCGTTCACCGGTGGCACCACCTACCCCGCCTTCGTCAACTACGTCGAGGGCATCTACGTCGGCTACCGCTGGTATGAGACCGCGGCCGTCGAGGGCGTCATCGACTACGACGCTACCGTCACCTACCCCTTCGGCTACGGCCTGTCCTACACCACCTTCACCCAGGAGATGGGGGAGCTCAGCCGCGACGCCGACGGCGCCATCAGCCTGGACGTGACCGTCACCAACACCGGGGACGTGGCCGGCAAGGACGTCGTCGAGGTCTACTACACCCCGCCCTACACCAACGGCGGCATTGAGAAGTCCGCGGTCAACCTCGTGGCCTACGGCAAGACCGGCCTGCTGGAGCCCGGCGCCTCCGAAACCGTCACCATCACCTTCGCTGAGGACGACATGGCCTCCTACGACTACCGGGACGCCGCGGCCTACGTGCTGGAGGCGGGCGAGTACACCATCTCACTGCGCTCGGACTCCCACACGGTCATCGACGAGCAGACCCTCACGGTCGACCAGACCATCACCTACGACTCCGAGGGCAACACCCACGCCGACGACGTCGTCGCCGCCACCAACCAGTTCGACGCCGCCGCCGGTGACGTCACCTACCTGTCGCGCGCCGACGCCTTCGCCAACTACGACGAGGCCACCGCCGCCCCGGCCAGCCTGGAGATGGCGGAGGAGTACCAAGCGACCTTCGTGGCCAACTCCAACTACGACTCCACCGCCTTCGATAATGACTCCGACCAGATGCCGACCACCGGCGCTGACAACGGCCTCGTCCTGGGCGACATGTACGGCCTGGACTACGACGACGAGAAGTGGGAGCAGCTGCTCGACCAGCTGTCCGTCGCCGATATGAACAACCTCATCGCCAACGGCGGTTACGGCTCCGTGGCAGTCGACTCCGTCGGCAAGGTGCGCGTCTCCGACGTCGACGGCCCCGCCTCGCTCAACAACAACTTCACCGGTGTGGGCTCCATCGGCCTGCCCTCGGCGGTGTCCGTGGCCGCCACCTGGAATAAGGAGCTGGCCCACGAGTTCGGCACCGCCATTGGCACCATGGCCCACGACATGGACGTGGCCGGCTGGTACGCGCCCGCGACCAACACCCACCGCTACGCCTACGCCGGCCGCAACTTCGAGTACTTCTCCGAGGACCCGGTGCTCGCCGGCACCCAGGTTGCCCAGGAGATCCAGGGCGCCAAGGAACTGGGCGTCTACGCCTTCATCAAGCACTTCGCCATGAACGACCAGGAGACCAACCGCACCAACATGCTGGCCACCTGGTCCAATGAGCAGGCGATCCGCGAGATCTACCTCAAGCCCTTCGAGATCGGCATCAAGGAGGGCGGCGCCGGCGCCGTCATGACCGCCTTCAACTACATCGGCACCACCTACGCCGGAGCACTGCCCGAGCTGCAGCAGACCGTGCTGCGCGACGAGTGGGGATTCCGCGGCATGACGCTGACGGACTACTTCGCCGGCTACGGCTACCAGAACGCCGACCAGCTCACCCGCAACGGTGGGGACATGATGCTCGCCACCACGGACATCACCGTCAACTCCGTGCAGAACACCTCCTCGGCGACCGGCGTGCTGGCCATGCGGGAGGCCTCCCACAACATCCTGTACACGGTGGCCAACTCGTGGATCTACGAGAACGGCCAGCCCGAGGTGCAGCGTGCCTCCTGGGAGTACCTGACCTGGGGCGTCCTGGCGGTTCTCGGGCTTGTGCTCATCGGCCTGGAGCTGCTCGCCATCAAGCGCTTCCGGACCCGTCGTGCCGAGGCCGCGGCAGGTAAGACGGCTGAGGCCACAACGGACCAGCCGGCCGACTCAGACGACTGAGTCAGCCCTACGGCCGGCGC
>NZ_JAWDJJ010000065.1:0-2703 GCF_032465695.1 Actinomyces sp. MRS3W | reverse complement strand
CCCCCGGAGGCCCCGCGCCCCGCGGACAGCGCTGAGAGCCATGCTGCCGATTCCGCGAACAGCGAGGCGGACACCGCCGCGGCGACGACCACCACCGCACTCCCGCCGACGGATGCGCCGCTGCCCCTCATCCCCGCTGCCATGTGCGCGGCCGGACACCCCAATCCGCCGGACGCCGTCGCCTGCCAGGCCTGTGCCGCCCCGCTGACCGGCGAGATCCGGCAGGTGCCCCGGCCGGTGCTGGCGGTGCTGGCGCTGTCGACCGGGCAGGCCGTGCCCGTGCGTGGCGAGGTCATAGTCGGACGGGCGCCCCAGGCGCGTGCCGGCGCTGAAACCGCGACACAGCTGGTCGCCGTGCCCAGTCCCGCTCACTTCGTGTCCCGCTCGCACCTGGAGGTGAGTGTGGCGGGCTGGAACCTGCTCGCCCGCGACCTCGGCTCCTCCAACGGCACCGTCCTGCTGCGCGCGGGCACGCCCCCCGTGCTGTTGGCCTCGGCCTTGCCGACGCCCCTCCTATTCGGGGACCTGCTCGACCTCGGCGACGGCGTGACGCTGCGGGTCGGCCCGCCCCTGTGAGAGGTGCACGGGTCGGCTCGGCCTCGTCGCGCGCGGGTTCGGTCCGTGAGCGGCCGCCTCGAGCCGGGGCGCGGGACGCCGACATCCGTTACCCTGTTGTAAGTGTGTGAGGCATTTCCAGCCATCTTCCAACTCGTGCTGCCAGCCACCTGTCAGCCACCGGACGCAGGGAAGCGGAGGACCGTATGAGCGACCTGACCTGGACCGACTTTCCCGAGGTTGATCCCGACCGCCCCGACGAGCTGGTACTTGACTTCTCCGGCGAGGTCTACCGCATCGGCACCGAGGAAACCTTTGTCATCGGCCGCGGCGGCGACCTCGACATTGATGACAACCCTTACCTGCACCGTCGCTTCCTCGTGCTCGCTCACGACTCGGGACTGTGGTGGATCGCCAATGAGGGCTCGCACCTGTCCGCCACCCTCACCGACGGCGACGGGCTGGTTCAGTCCCGCCTCGCTCCCGGCGCCCGCATGCCACTGGTCTTCTCCCGCGTCATCCTCACCTTCTCCGCGGGACCAACCACCTACGAGATCGACCTCATCACCGCCGGCGGGGACCGCTTCACGGGCATCGACGGTGTGCAACAGGCCGGTGGCCAAACCACCATCGGCGCCACCCCCATGACCCGCTCCCAGCTCCTGCTCGTACTCTCCCTGGCCGAGCCGGTGCTCAAACGGGCCGGAACCGGCGCCGCCGAGATCCCCTCCTCGGCGTCGGCGGCCGCGCGCCTGGGCTGGTCGATCACCAAGTTCAACCGCAAGCTCGACAACGTCTGCGAAAAGCTCGACCGCGTCGGAGTGCGCGGCTTGCGCGGCGGGCGCACCGGCGGCGTCGCCTCCAACCGGCGCGCCGCGCTCGTGGAGCACGCGGTGTCCACCCTCATGGTCACTGCCGAGGACCTGCCCCTGCTGGACGAGGAGTACGCGGCCAACAAGCGTGCCGCTGCGCAGCCGACTGAAGCGCAGGTCGACACCGCCCCGGTGCCGCCGTCCCGCGGGGCCGGCCGACGCGACGGGGAGTAGCCCGTATGGCCGATGCGGGCGAGGCGACCGCCGCGGGATCTACCGGTGCGGCCGCTGAAGCGGCCCAGGCGGATCCCGCGACCGCTCCGGCGGACGGGCTTCGGCGACGCCGGCGCTGGCGGCGCGCGCTGGCAACGCTGGTTGTTCTCGTGCTGGTGGGCGGGTGCGGCGTCGTCGGCGCCGAGCGCTATGCCCACTCACGCATCGACACGATCGTCCACGCGGCCCTGCCCGGCCTGTCCTCCGACGCCACCATCACCACCGAGGGCTTCCTCCTGCCGCAGGTGCTCCATCACGAGTTACGGCAGCTGGACATTCGGGCCGACAGCCTCACGCTCGACACCAGCGACGCCGACGGCAGCACCGCGCCCACCGCTTCCGCGGATTCCCCAGGAACGCAGGAGACGGACGCGGACGACACCGGCGAAAACGCCGACACGGGCAAGAGCGGGCTGGCAGCGGTGGAGAGCCTGGAGCTGACGGGCCTCACCGCAACCCTCTCCGACGTCGGCACGCGGGACCCCTACCTGACCGGCCGGGTCGACGCCTCCGCCGCCATCGCCTGGGACGAGCTGGAGAGCGTCGTGGTCGCCGCCGTACCCGAAGCGCCGGACCTCACCATCACGCCTCAGACCTATGGCTCAACCGTCGAGCCGGGCACGGTTAAGGCGTCCACCACCCTCCTCGGGCTGGATGCCTCCCTCGTCTTCGCGCCCGCCGTAACCGACGCGGGCGGTCTGGAGCTGTCCATCGTCACCGTCAGCGTGGAGGGGATGGAGGTCGACGTCGACCCCGATGACGCCGACTCGTTCGGTGTCGCCTCCGCCCTGTCCTACTTCGGGCTGGAGACGCCCACGATTGAAGTCGATCCCGAGGTTCTGCCCGACGGCCTGACGCTCTCCCAGGCCTACATTGCCCGTGACGGGTTGCGCTTGACCCTGTCCGGCACCGACGTCGCCCTGGCCGGGTGGTAGTCGGCAGGAACCGTGCTGCCCCGCCGCTTTCGCCGCGCGTGCACGTCATTTGTGCCGGTTTCGGCACGTTACAAGTGCCGGTTTGGGCATGTTATTAGTGCCGGTTTCGGCGAAGCGCGGTTTCGGTG
>NZ_JAWDJJ010000064.1:0-2005 GCF_032465695.1 Actinomyces sp. MRS3W | reverse complement strand
GGTGGTGACCAGAACCTTGCCGCGATGCCCGCCGGTCAGTATCCGGTCAACCGCCTCCGGGGTCTGGTCGAAGGGCAGCACGCTGCCGACGACGGGCTTGAGCACGCCGTCGTCAACCAGTCCGGCGAGGACCGTCAGGGCCTGACCGTCGGGCTCGATGAACAGGAACCGATAGGCGACACCGAGCTGTCGAGCACGGCGGCGCAGTCGCGCACTCAAGCCGAACAGGGCGAGTTTGACGGGCAGGGGCGCGCCAGCCTGATCGGCCATCTGCGGGTCGGGGGTGCCGGCGATGCCCACGACCAGCCCGCCGGGCCGCAGTACCTCGAGGGAGCGCATGGTGGTACGGCCGCCCTGGGTATCGAGCACGAGGTCAACGGGGTTGCCGGCGAGCTTCTCGACAAAGTCCTCGCTGCGGTAGTCGATGACCTCGTCGGCGCCGAGTTCGCGGACGAAATCGGCATTGGTCTTCGAGGCGGTCGTCACGACCGCGGCGCCGAGGTGCTTGGCGAGCTGAACGGCGATCGAGCCGACCCCACCGGAGCCGCCGTGTACGAGCACCCGCTGACCGGGCTGCACCTTGCCCAGCGTCACCAGCGCCCGCCAGGCCGTCAGTCCGACGACGGGGAGCGCGGCAGCGTCAATCAACGGCATGGTCCGCGGAGCGGCCGCCAGGGCGTCCTGGTCAACGACGGCGAACTCCGCCCAGGCGCCCATCTTGACCACACCGGTGTAGGCGATCACCGCATCGCCGGGCGCGAAACGGGTCACGCCCTCACCCACGGCGACGACCTCACCGGACAGTTCTCCGCCGGCAACGCCGGGCAGCTCGGGGCGAAACAGCAGCTTGAACTCACCGGTGCGGCTGCGCTCGTCGGCGTGGTTGATGCCGGCGGCGACCACGCGCACCAGCACCTGGCCTGCGGCGGGCGTCGGCAGTGGCATGGACACCCGGCGGAACGGTTTGCCGTATTTCTCCAGGATGAAGGCCTGCATCGGGTGAACCTCTCGCGCGAGCATCGACTCGCAAGTAGTTGCATTCTGTTACCGGTGGTAAGCTACAGCAGGTAGTAACACAGTGCAATCAGTTGGAGGCGGGTGATGATTCCGCAATCCCGGTCGGCATGCCCGATCAACCGCACACTCGAACTTCTGGGCGACCGCTGGAGCCTGCTCATCCTGCGCGACATCGCCCTGGAGAACCGCCGCTCCTTCCGCGATCTGCTCACCAACAACGAAGAGGGCATCAGCGCCCCCGTCCTGTCGCGCCGCCTGGCCGACCTGGTCGGAGCCGGCTTCCTCGCCAAGACCGAGGTCTCCCGCGGCAAACAGGGGTGCTACTCCCTCACCGAGCTGGGCCTGGCGACCGTCCCGCTGATGGTCGAGCTCGGCCGACTGGGACGCCGCATCGACCCGGACACGCGGGATAGGGAGGCGGAACTGGGCGACCTCGCCGAACGCGTGGCCCAGCTGCGCCGCGCGCACCTGTGAGCACCGACGGGGACGGGCGAAATCCCGCACCACCAAGCCCAGCGCCCCCCAACAGAACGGGTGAATCACGGCGCACTGGGCTCACGATCCCACTGCTGGGCAGCACACCCCCGGCAAGCAACGCCGACGGACTCTAAGACCCCCGGAAATGCCCGGCAACCACCACGTGCATTGACCCGCCCCCGACGCATAACCTACCGTTGAGTCGTTTCAACCTCGCAGGCGGGAGCCACTCCATGTCAACGCAGACATCATCGTCGTCGCCCCTCTCCTCCTCGCGGTCGGCGCTACCGCAGGCTCGGCCCACCGTCCCCGAGCCCGTCATCACCGCCGCCGACCTCGCCGACCCGGTCGGCCCCCTCGCCGCGCCCACACATCTGCGCCTGGAGCAGTTCCCACCCGGCGACGTCCTGGGCGGCGCCAGCTCCGCGCCACGTCTGTCCTGGGAAATCGCCACGGCGCCGGCCCGCTGGTCCCCCGCCCGCGCCGAGCTGGAGGTCACCCGCACCGACCC
>NZ_JAWDJJ010000063.1:0-2472 GCF_032465695.1 Actinomyces sp. MRS3W | reverse complement strand
GCCTTGGGGCGCCCGGATCGGGGCGGGCGGCGCCTGGACCAGGCGGGCGACGTTGCGCGGCGCGACCTCCTCACGCTCGGCCACCGCGAGCGCCGCCCGCAGCACCCTGTGCACCTTCGCGGCTGTGGAGGTGGAGGCTCCGGTGGCGGCGATGCGGGCGTGCAGAGCACGGACGTCGGCGGCGGTGAGCCGGTCGATGGGGCGGGAGCCGATAGCGGGGGTGATGTGCACGCGGATGATGGAGCGGTAGTCGGCGGTGGTGGATGGCTTGCGGCGGGGTGCGACGTCCTGGTCGATCCACCGGTTCAGCCACTCGGCGAGGGTCAGGGGCCGGCCGGTGGTGAGGTCGCCGGTGCGGGCCAGCTCCAGTTGGGCGGCGCGCATTTTGCGGACGGCCTCGGTCTTAGTCTTGGCGCGGATCGTCTTGCGGCGGCGTCGGCCCGTGACCGGGTCGGCCGGGAGTGCGATGGATGCCGCCCACAGGCCGGAGGACTTCTCACGGTAGATGGAGCCCTCGCCCTTACCCCTCGCCATCAGTCCCTCCACTGGTGTAGCCGCAGGTGTAGCCATACCATAGCGGAAATAGGCGAAATAGAGGGCTCTAGCGTTGGTGGGGGAGTGGGAGGTTTCCGCCGGGATGGCGGGTTTTCGTTGGTTTCTCGCTGGTGCCCCCCGTGGGGCTCGAACCCACGACCTTCGGATTAAAAGTCCGCAGCTCTAACCAACTGAGCTAGAGGGGCGTGCCCACGGTCGGGAGCAGAGCCCGCACGCCGTCGGCCGGGCCAGCATAACGGATCATCCGCCGCGAAGCCGAGCCGGGCCGCGCCCGGTGCCGCGCTCCGAGCGATAGGGTGCTCACACCTGCCAGGGAGGACGCGCATGACCGACCCTACTGACCCTGCTGATACCGCAGCCGGGAACGGCCCACATGCTGCTTGGGGGCCGATCGCCCTGTACTGCCTACTCGCCTACGGGCTGGCATGGATTGTTTGCGTGCCCTTGTGGCTGAACGGTGGCCTCACCCACCCGTTGTTTCTACCGCTGTCCGTGGTGATGATGCTGACCCCAACCATCGCCTCGCTGCTGGTTGTCCGTGTGGTTGAGCGGCGGCCGGTGCTGACGGCGCTCGGCCTGCGGGTGCCCCGCGGACGAGTCGGTCGTACCCTCGCCACCGCGGCCCTCGTGATGGTGCTGGTATTCGTCGTCATCGTGCTGGGCCTGTGCGTGAGCGCGGGTGCGGGCGTCTTCGCGCTCGATCTTGTCGGCATGGGTGCCTTCAGGGAGGTTCTTGAATCCCAACTTGCCGCCGCCGGAACCGATCCGGGATCGCTGGGGATGCCGCTGCGGGTGCTGTGGCTGGCGCAGTTCGTCAACCTCCTTGCGGCAGCGCTGCTCAACACTTTGCCCGCGCTGGGGGAGGAGATCGGCTGGCGCGGCTACCTGTTCCCGCGGTTGACTGCGCTTATCGGTGCACGGTGGGCCGTGGTGGCCACGGGCGTCATCTGGGGCCTGTGGCACGCCCCGCTCATCCTGCTCGGCTACAACTATCCGTCCCACCCGGTGCTCGGTCTGGGGCTCATGTGCGTGTTCTGCACAACCACGGGGGCACTGCTGTCCTGGGCGCGGCAACGCACCGGCAACGTGTGGGCCTGCGCCGTCGGCCACGGAGCCATCAACGCATTGGCAAACGGCACCATTGTCCTCTTCGGTGCGGCCGGTCAGGAAGTCGACACCGTCACCGCCACCATCATGGGACTGAGTGGGTGGCCGGTTGGCGCCGTCGTGCTCGCCTGCGTCTTCGCCTCCCCCGCTTTCCGGCGACGTCGGTCGGCGGCGCATGCGGGACAATGAGACACACGTGCCCACCGCCGGCCCGCGTCCACCTGCCACGACGTCGGCCGGCCCGGTCAGCAACCGGGAGTCGAAAGGAGTTCCTATGGCCCGCCAGTTCCACCGTCCCGCCCGGCTCGACCCCGAAGCGGCCGAGAGCATCGAAGGCAGCGCGGACACCGCCGTCGCCTCCGAACTCGCTCACCACGCCGCCCAAGCCCTCATCGGCGGCTTCCCCAACGACTCGCCCGAGACGGACACCTCCATCGAGCGGATCACCCGCGACGGCGTCGTCGCGGCGGTTGCCGACCACGGCGTCGACGACGTCGCCGAGCTCTGGGCCGATTCGCCGGCCACCACCCTCCCGGGCACGCTCTGGCGGCTGTTCCTGCTGCGCGAGTGGATCCGCCGCGACCCGGAACTGGTTGAGCGCCGCTACGCCACCGCCGTCGACCTGACCGGCCTGACGGATCCCGCCGACCCCGAGGCGGCCGCCGTCCTGGCCCGCCTGGAGGCCGCACTCACCGACGCCCGGAGCGTCCCCTCCCCCCAGGAGGTACGCCTTGCCCTCGACGACGTACTCGCGGGTCGCCTGGAGGGATCGGTGCCCGCGCTTGCGCCGGTGCTGGCCACCGCCGCGGG
>NZ_JAWDJJ010000062.1:0-17185 GCF_032465695.1 Actinomyces sp. MRS3W | reverse complement strand
GGCTCCGGCGGGCCGGGATGCGACGTCGTCGAGCCCGGCGGGGAGCACGCAGACTCGCAGCGGGTTGGCCGAGCGCACCGGACTGACCGACTGGCCGCAAGGCGTCACCGGGCTGGAAGGACCGGAGCGGTCGACCATCCCGCCGGTTATCGAGTCCACGGGCACGGCCGGGCTGGTCGTACGCGGTTATCCGGCCCTGGTGGCGGTGGGAGCGCGCCGCGCCGACCTGCGGATCCTGCCCGACGCCGTCGCCCAGGAGCGAGCCCACGGCGCCGGGGTCACGGCGCTCGCGCTGGCCCGCACCGCCCTGCCCACGGGGCGGGTCACCTCACGGTGGAGCCCCACCGAGACCCTGACCCTGGCGGCGAGCCCCTATCGGAGTACCGAGGCCCTGGTGGAGGATATCGAGCTGGCGGCGGCACGCGTCGTCGCCGACCGGTGGGCGCAGGCCCGGCGCACTCCCCTGGCGCAGGTGCGGGAACAGGCCGTGTTCGCCGAGCTCGTGGCCACCATGCGCCAGGAGCTGGAGGATGAGGTCTACCGCGTCGCCCAGATTGCCGCCAAGACGCTGGCCGCCCAGCGGGACGTGGAGCGGGCGGTGTCAGCCCACACCTCCCTGACGTTGCTGGGCACCCTGCAGGAGGTGCGCGAGCATGCGGCCGCGCTCATCTTCGACGGTTTCGTGGCGGCGACGCCGGCGGATCAGCTGGCGCACCTGCCCAGGTATCTGCGCGCGCTCGCCATGCGCGTGGAGAAGGCGGAGTCCTCCCCCAGTCAGGATGCTGCCCTCGCCTATCAGGTGCAGGAGGCCGAGCGGCTGGTTGCCGACGCTCGTAGCCGGGCCGCTGCGCTGCCGGAGGACCCGGAGCGGGACGCCGTGCTGGAACAGGCTCGCTGGATGGTGGAGGAGCTGCGGGTAAGCCTGTTCGCCCAGACGCTCGGCACCAGCCGCAAAGTGAGCGTCAAGCGCATCAGCAAGCTGTTGGCCCGGATCTGAGCGGTATCCCGCCGCCCCGGCCCGAGTCCGGCAGCCCGCCGCTAGCCGGCGGCTCAGCGGCCCGTAGCCGCGTCAATCGCAGCCTTGGCGGTCTTGAGGTCAGCGCCGGTGCGCTCCCGATAGGCCTTGACCGCCATAATGAGTTTCCCGGAGGCCACCAGCTGCAGCTCTTCCGCATTCGGGGGTGGGGAAACCACCGACTCTGTGGCCGCCGCGGGTGCGGGCACCGGGGTTTGTGCGGGCTTGCTGGATTGTTTGCGTCCGAAGAGCCACGCGAACAATCCGGTACGTGGGGCATCACTCATGGCGGTAGAGCCTACCGCGGCCCACAGCGACGTCACGAACACGTGTTTGTGCCAAAGACACGCGTTTTGGAGTTTCGCGGTCAGCCAGCCGCGGTCTGTTCCAGAAAACTGACGGCGCAGCCGCATCCGGGCGAGGTCTGGTGGGCGGCGTCGGACCCTTCGGTGGGCCGGGAGCAGGCGGGGCGGCGCACCGCCACCTGGCCGCCACCACGACGAGAGGCCATACGCCCCGGGGCACCGTAGAAGCTCCCGCCTCCTCAGGCTCCGTCAGTCCCCTGTCGTTCCCGCTGTGGTCTCCGGCCAGCACCGCGTCCTGGGCCACGTCAGTCCCGCGCACGCAGGACCTGCGCCACATTTTGTCTTCTGCCCACGCGCGTTGAAATGACCACGGACAGACAGGTCGTCACCAGCGTCAGCCCGCCCACTACGCCCAGCTCCGCCCATGGGCCCCGGCCGATCGTCGCCGCCACGCCCTCCATGGAGGCGGCGGCCATGAACGCACCGGCGATAACCCAGATGAGTAGCCCGAGTAACACGGCGGCTCCCGCGTGCAGTACCCCCTCCAGTACCTGTACCCCGAGCACTGTGCGCTCCCGGGCTCCTGCCGCCACTAACAACGCCTTGTCACGGCGCCTACTGCTGGCGCTCATGGCGATCACCGCGACTCCGCCGCTCCAGGCGGTCACCATGGCCAGGCCGAACATGGCCAAGAAACCCGACAGACGCATATTGCTGAAGCCGGCATGCGTGGCACCGAACATGACCGCCACCAGTCCGATCGCCACTAGGAATGGCAGCACCGTAGCGGAGGATCGGCGCGACTGCAGCGAGGCCGTCCTGGTTGACACCAACCATGCCGGGCCACGCAGCGGCAGCAGCCCAAGTGCACGCTCGACCAGTGGCACCAGCCGTGGGGCAAGTACGCACACCAGTCCCAGGACGCTGAATGACCCCAGAATCACGGCATTGACGGACTCATCGGTCATGGGCCCGGAACGGTGAGCGGTCACCGCCGCCGCAACTATCCCGGTCGCGAACCCACCGGCCAGCAGCAGCCAGCCGAGTACCCCGAATACACGCCGCAGGCTCCAGGCGGTCTCGACGCCGCCCCGCCCCATTATCAGTTCTACCTCCGTGGCGCGGGCGGCCCGCCGGGCAGCGCCCCAACCGCCGATCATCACGCCCCCGGCGACCACCAGGGCGGTCCAAATCAGGTCCCCCGCATCCCACTGCGGCCTGGTGCCCGGCAACGCCACCTCCTGGTCGATGAGTAGCGGCACCATGATGCGGGCGACCGGCCACCCGAGTGCCCCACCGCCAAGGGAACCCAGGGCGCCGACGACGCCCAGCTGTCCGAGCAGGATCGCGCGCAGCGTCCCCGGAGGCATCCCCAGCGCCCGCCACAGGCCGTGGTCGCGCTGATGTTGGGAGATCACGAGAGCCGCGGTTGATGTGAGTACCGCCGCGGTCGCCAGGAGGACGGAAATAATAATGACGGCACTCACCGTGTGGGCGGCATCCGTCATATCGGCCCTGACGGAGACGCCCCAACGGTTGACACCGGTGGCCGCGGCCGCTGAGCGCAGCGACCCGCGCATGGCCATGAACTGCCCGGATACGCACGCCCCGGCCACGACTGCAACCACGCAGGTCCAGGTCCATGAGGAGGCGTGATGCCGCAGTTCGGCAAGCAGCAAGCGCGTCATCGTCCCTCAGCCCCCTCGCGAGTGCGCAGGACGGCGAGGGCGACGGCGTCGGCATCCCCGCCCGGCATGGCGGCCACAAGCCGCCCCGCCCCCATCACGAGTACCGCATCGGCACGGGCCGCGGCCGCGGCGTCGTGAGTGACCATGAGGACGGTCGTGCCCAGTGTGGCCAGCTCGCGCAGCCAGTCGAGTACGCCAGCACCGGCTGTGACATCGAGGGCGGCAGTGGGTTCGTCGGCGAATACGAGGGCGGGCCGGGACGCCAGGACCCGGGCGACAGCAACCCGCTGCCGCTCTCCGCCGCTGAGTTCGTGGGGCAGATGATGGGCCTGGGCGGTCAGTCCGAGTCGTTCCAGGGCCTCGTCAACGGCGGTGCGCTGCAGCGGGCGGCGTCGCAATCGACCGGGCAGGGCGACGTTGTCCCGGGCGGATAGTGCGGTGACGAGGTTATCGTCCTGGAAGATGAATCCCACGTGGTCGGCCCGGAAGCGGGCAGCGTCCCGCGGACGCAGGGCGGTGATATCGGTGCCGAGGAGCCGCACGGTCCCCGACGTGGGCCGATCCAGGCCGGAGACGCATTGCAGTAGCGTCGATTTCCCACAGCCCGACGCGCCCACCAAGGCAGTGAAGCTCCCGGTCATCAGGTTCAGTGCGACGTTGTCAACGGCGGTGACTGCCGCGCGGCGCCGCCCGGGAAGTGTGAAGACGCGCCCGAGCGCTTCGACATCAATCGCCGGAATATCACTCCGAGCAGCCTGCATGGATGCCAGCGGATCGGCGGCCTGCGTCGGCGACGCGGAGGTCGGCCCGGAGCCCGTGCCGAAGTGTGCGTTTGAAGGTGTCATGACGGTGATGAAACCCGGTCGCCCCGTCCGGGTCACTGGCGTGGGAGCCCGCTTCGTCATGCATCCGGTGGTGCCAGGTCCACTCCGAGCGGGTGTCAGCACCCGTGTGCGGCGCAGCCCACCGCCATAGGGTCTGCACATGGCCGCCACAGTCGTCCCCACCGACATCGAGCCCCGCAGCACAAGCACCCAGTGCCGCGTGCGCCGCGGAGTGCTGGTGCTGACCGAGCTCCTTCACGCCGCAGCATTCCTGCCGCTGGTGGTCGTGGCAATTCCCCTCCTGCTGGCCTTCCATCTGACGCTCCCGCTGCTGGCCGAGGCTGATCGCGCTCTGGCGCGTCTCGCCGGCGTGAACGCCCCAAGTGCCTTACCGCCCGGAAGACGGTTGGCATGGTTGCGGAGCCGCGTCGTCAGGGCCGGCTTCTGGAAGCAAGATGTCCCGCTGGTTCTGGGCGGTACTCTGCTCAGCGCCGTCGGTTTCTTCGTCGCCGGCATGGGCGGGATACTGACTGGGGTCTTGGCTGTCGGTCCTTTCATCGCCTCGCCCGAGCAACCGCTGGAACTCAGCCTGCCCGACCTGCCGGGGTGGTCGCGGACAGCGACCTCCTTCAGACAGGTCTGGTGGCTGGAGCCGATCGCTCTGGCCTGCCTGGCCCTAGTGCTGGGTCTGTTGTTGGTGCTGGGGCACCTGCGCTGCCGCATGACCGTGGCCCTGTCCCGCCCCGACGACGAAGCGCGCCTGGCCGCCCTCGCTGCCGAGGTCGGCCATCTGAGCAGTGGCCGAGCCACGCTCGTGGACGCCTTCGATGCCGAGCGCGCCCGCATCGAACGGGACCTGCACGACGGCGCGCAGCAGCGACTGGTGGCCGTGGCAATGCACCTGGGCGCGGCCGAGCTGCACGCCGACCGCCTGGAGACGCTCGACCCGGGCGCCGCAGGACACCTGGGCGTGAAGGTCGGCGGTGATGACTCGGGGGGCGCGGACAACATCGTCGACCACCAGAGCGGCCAGGAAACGCCGGACGACGCCCGGATCGCGGCGCTCGCAGCGCTGCGCGCGGACATTCGCACCGCCCAGGATGAGGCCGAGGCTGCCCTGCGCAGCCTGCGAGAGACCGTCCATGGCATCCGTCCAGCGATTCTGACCGAACGCGGCCTGGCACCGGCGTTGCGCGACCTCGCCGGGCGCGCACCTCTGCCCACCGCCGTCAGCATCACCGGTGGGGAGGCCGATCTCACGGCGATCACCTCGCCCGTAGCGACCACGGTCTACTTCGCGGTCGCCGAGGCGCTCACCAATGCGGCCAAGCACGCCGGGCCGAACGCGCAGGCCCGGGTCGAAGCGGCGGTCACCGACAGGGGTCTGCGGGTAATCGTCGTCGACAACGGGGCGGGCGGCGCCGATCCGCACTCGCCCGGTTCGACCGGCCTGGCGGGGATGGCGCAGCGAGTGGAGTCCATCGGGGGGCATCTGGTGATCAACTCGCCCCCGGGAGTCGGCACCAGGTTGACGCTGACTGCACCGCTGACCCCACCATGGGCCCGAGGGTGATCGTGTGCGGACACATTCCGGGCCGCGCCCGGCCGCGCCCCGATACCCGCACCACGGCTGATCCGACCGGAGTCACCGCCTACGGCAGGATGGGCCCATGAGGATTGTGCTCGCCGACGACGCCGCTCTCCTGCGTGAGGGCCTGGCCGGGCTACTCACCGCGGCTGGTTACGAGGTGGTGGCGCAGGTGGCGGACGCCGATGCGCTGCGGGAGGAGGTCGAACGGCTGGCCGCGGCGGGTGCGCTGCCCGACGTCGTCGTCACCGACGTGCGTATGCCTCCCACCAGCACCGATGACGGCCTGCGTGCCGCCATCGATCTACGCGCCGCCTACCCGGGACTGCCCGTGATCGTGTTGTCCGCGTACGTGGCTGGCCCGTACTTGCGTGAACTGCTCGATGGTCCCGCCGCTGGCGCAGGCGGGGTCGGCTATCTGCTCAAGGAGCGTGTCGGCCGGGTCAGCGACTTCATGCACAGTCTGGACGTGGTGGCAGCCGGCGGGGTGGTAGTCGACCCGGAGGTGCTGTCCCGGCTCATGCAGGCTACGGCCTCGACCTCCGCGGAAACGGGCGCGCTCGCACCCGACCCCGGGGACGAGTTCCCCGACATTCGTACGAATGCCGCCCAGAGGCCGGGACAGGGCACGCAACAGGCGGCTCTGGCACGCCTGACCCCGCGTGAGCAGGAGGTGCTCGCCCTCATGGCGCAGGGACTGTCCAACCCGCAGGTGGCCGAACGCCTGGTGGTATCCGATGGCGCCGTGGCCAAGCACGTCGCGAACATTTTTGCCAAGCTGGATCTGCCGCCCGAGGAGGGTAACCGCCGTGTGCGCGCCGTGCTGGCCTGGCTGCGCGCTCACGCCTGACCCGGCTCCGCCACCCGCCCATCCGGGCGCTCAAGTGCTTACTGCACGAGGCGGGCGGAGCAGCGCACCAACTGTCTGTCGCCGCCACCGCGTGGCGCCATACTGCCCCTATGACAGCGACAACGACGCGCACGGGCAACCTCCGCACGGACTTCGAGGCATTTGTCGACCTCTTCTACAGGCACAAGCGAGTGCGTGAGGCCTTCGAGTTCCTCGTCGCTGAGGATTACGTGCAGCACAACCCGGGAATTGCGGATGGACGCGAGAGCGCCATCGTCGCGCTCACCCCGAAGTTCGACGGCTCGCCGGAGAACACCTTCGAGGTCCTGCGCATCCTGCTCGACGGCAACCTCGGCATGGTCCACGTGCGCGCGAAGCACCCCGGCTCACCCGACGGCGCCGTCGCGGACATCTACCGCTTCGAGGACGGCCTCATCGTTGAACATTGGGACGTGTTGCAGAGTGTGCCCGCAACGAGCGCGAACCCGCACCCGATGTTCTAAGCGCAAGCAACCCCCGCGCGGGGGCAGACCCCGGGCGGAGGTGTCTGAGGCCGGGCTCAGGTGCTCGCCGCCAAGCGCCTCCCGGCCTCGCGCTCACAAGACGGCGGAGACCAGGCGGCACACGTTGTCGACGTAGCGCCGCCACCAGGGCTCCTTGGCCCACTCCTGCGCGGTCAGCTCGGTGGACACCCTGCGGTAGTAGGCGTCGTTCTCCCGCAGCAGGTCATCGAGATCGCCGCCGAAAGCGAGCAGCATCATCTCGTAGTTGAGAGCGAAGGAGCGGAAGTCCATATTGGCACTCCCAATCACCCCAATCTCACCGTCGACCGTCATGTACTTGGCGTGCAGCACGGTGGGAGCCGGATAGCGGTAAATGCGCACACCGGCGGCGAGCAGCGCCCCGTAGTAGGAGCGCTGGGCATGGTTGACGATGAGGTGGTCGGACTCCTTGCCCACGAACAGTTCGACCTCCACCCCCCGATAGGCCGCCGTCGTCATCGCCGCCAGCAGGGCCTCATCGGGGATGAAATAGGGGCTGGTGATCGACACGCGCCGGGTGGCGTTTTCAATGAGGGACAGGAACATTCGCAGGTTGGGCTCGGTGGGATAACCGGGTCCGGATGGCACCAGCTGCATGGCGTTGACGACGGCGTCGGGGCGCCCCGGCTGCGGCGCGGGGGCGCCGACGGTGGGCCGGCGCTCCAGCAGCTCGGCAACGTCTGCCCCGTCGGGCAGCGCATCGCGGGTGTCGAGGACCTCGCCGGCTTCGAAGAACCAGTCCATGGCGAAGACGGCCTCGGCCTCAACGACGATGTCCCCGGTGACCTCCACGGACAGGTCGGCCCAGGTGCGCCCCGCCCTCAGGTTGGAGCGCAGCCGGTAGGTGGGGTCAATGATGTTGTGGGACCCGATGAAGGCGCGTTTGCCGTCGACGACGAGGACCTTGCGGTGGTTGCGCAGGTCGGGGCGGCGGAAGCGGCGTTTGTGCGGCAGCAGCGGCATCATGAGGCGCCAGTGAATACCGGCCGCGGACAGGCGCTTGCCGAACTCCTTCCAGCCGGGGTATTTGCGTGAGCCGAGATGGTCCACCAGCAGGCGCACCGTCACGCCGCGGGCGGCCGCGCGTGCGAGGGCGGAGTAGAAGACGTCGGTGACCTCGTCCCAACTTTGGATGTAGAACTCAACGTGCACATGGTGCTCGGCCATGTCGATGAGCCGCGCCATGGCGGCGTAGGTTTGGGACGCGTCCGAATGCAGAGCCACCACCTCGCCGGTGACGCAGGGCAGGCCGGTCAAGGCCCGATTCATGCGCAGTATGGAGCCAAGATGAGGCGAGGGGCGGGCTCCCGCCGGCGCATCGGGCATACCCTCGGTGAACTCTGTGACGGCCTCGTTGGCCTCGAGCTGTTGCTCGTATCGCTTGCCGTGCACCCACGGGCTGCCCAGGAACACGTACAGCGGTAGGCCGACCACGGGCAGCAGGAAGATGAGCAGCAGCCAGGCGGTCGACGACGACGGACGACGGTTCTCCGGGACAGTCCCGAGCGCCACGAACTTAATCACGTATTCCAGGACGACCCACACAGTCGTCAGCACCGGGTGCCACTCCATGCAGGTAATCCTCACACGCCTGCGCCGAACGCCGCACCACACCCGCAGGGCGTCGACGGCACATGCTGATCTGAAACGTTGGCGGCCGCCCGCAGACATGGCGAAGGCCCGCCCCGGTATGGATCAACCGGGCCGGGCCCTTCGCATCGAGGTCGCCGCCGGTTCCCACGCCGGGGCGTTCCCTCCTTCACCGGGCGCCGGGTTCGCATTCCCTTGGCTGCGATCCCGACTCGACGACTGCCCGTCATCGGCACTCCCCAGTACCTCGTGGCCGCCGTCGTCCGATGGCGAGTAGAACTATGCCGTGGCCACCTGAAAGCAGCTAGGCAAAAACGCTGGGAACATCCTGGGAACTGACGCGCTGTCAGCTACCGATAGGCGAGTACAAACGGTGGATTTCAGTCCGCCGTCGACGGCGCCGGGTCGCCGAAGAGGGTGCGGTAGTAGCCGTAGAAGTTCCAGTTGCCCCAGCTGGTGCAGTCATCGCCCCCGGTGGCCGCTGCCGCGTTGGCCAGGTAGGGCGTGTAGTTGTACAGCCCGGCCGTCGCCTGGTTACTCGCCGTCACCTCGCCGGTGCCGCACAGGGCGTTGGGTGAGTAGGCCAGTTGCGCCGTCGTGCCCGCAACCACCTGGTAGGCAGTGGGATCGAGCCGGTAGGTCTGGAATTGGGAGGCAGCCCCATACACCTGCCGGAAAAAGCCGGCGTAGTCGGGATCGCACTCCTGCCCATCGGGACAGGCGTAGCCGGTAGCGGCCTCGTAGCGCCGCGCGGTCAGGCTGGCCCCCGAGGCGGTGAGTAGCCCCTGCTCCTTGTGCAGCAGCACGAGCAGCACGCGCGGATTGATGTCGCAGGAGGCGGCTACCTTGGAGATGACCTCGGCGGCAGTCTCCCCGGTGGCGGCGGTGTAACCGCCGGGGCAGGCGGTGGTGGGATCGCGATCTTCGGTGTCAAAGGTGGCGTCTGCCAGGCAGGGGGTGCCATCGGTGCCGGCCCGGCAACCCTCGTTAACGGAGTCGATGAGGGCAGTGATCTCGGCGGTGGTCATCGTGTCCGAGTCGTAGAAGACGTCGTCGTCAATAATGTGCTCGGCGTTGAAACCCGTCATGTCGCGGGAGATGGCTGCCGGTTCGGTTGCGCCCGTCGGCGCGGAGGACGCCGGAGTCGTGTCAATGGCGTTCATCACCAGCAGGCCGACGAGCAGAGTGATGAGGAACGACACCACGAAAACGCCGACCGGTCCGAGGCGGCGGGAGCGGCGCCGCCGGGACTGGCCACGCCGTCGATATGCGTTGCCCTGGCGCGATCCAGCCCGGGCCGCGTCCGCCAAGCGGGCGCCCCGGGCCGACGCCGGTGAGCGCCGACGATGGGACACGACCCGATGGTCGGTGGCTGACTGGCGTACGTGGCGGTGTGGGGAGCTGCGCGTCGATCGCTGGGCGGGGCGTGACATTGCAGTAATGCTGCCACAGGCCGGCGCGCTTGGTGCAGCCCGAGTCAGTAGTTTCCGGAGCTGACCGTGCCGGCGATTACGACGAAGTACAAGAGGACTCCCAACACAATCGCGATGATCTGCCAAGCGAATGCGGCACGCGCCCAGTTACGGCGGGACACGGAGGCCGAGCCGCCGAAGGCGACGACCAGCAGATAAATGAAGCCGACGATGGGGATCGCAGTGATGAGCATCGCCAGCATCCAGGAGCCGACCGAGTCGGCTGGGTTGGTCGGTTGCACGTACACGGGCTGGCCGTAAGGGACGGACTGGTAGTTGGGAGCGGGCTGGTTGGACACAGAAGCCTCTTTCCGGATAGCTAGCGGCATGGGTCGTGAGCCGACGCGTCCGAGCGTAGACGATCGAGTACGCCGGACGCGGGGCGTGTACTAGCGCACTCCACGGTTGGACCGTCTACCACCGGTTGGACCGTCTACCACCGGTTGGACCGTCTGAGAACATGTCTAGGGCGGTCCAACCGCGCTTAAACGGTCCAACCGCGCGATGGCAGTCCAACTGGAGCCGTCAATGGTTCCCTTCCCAGGGGCGTTCCTCGCCCCTTCCGGCCGCGTCAGCTCGACGTCGCCATCCGGCCAGTGCCTGACGCTTCGGCACTTTCGACGACGGTTCGGCACGTGGCGCCAACGCTTCGGTACATCCTCTGACGGTTCGGCACCCTCGCTGCCGAACCGTCAGTCCAAATGCCGAACCGTCGCCACGAAGGTACGAACCGTCAACCCAGGTGCCGAATCGTCGTCTCGTGATACGAAGCGTCGGAGCCCACGTCGAGCCCCCGGGGATAACCAGGCTCCAAGCCACCGAACCTCGCGCCTGGCCGGGTTCCAAGCCGTCGATCCCTGGGCTAGCCGGGCTGTAAACCGCCACCACCTCGGGGCCGCGTAGGCTCGGGGCGTGAACTTGCCCGACGTGCTCCCGCTGGCCCGCCTGCTGATGGAGGAGCACGGCGTCGGTACTTGGTCGGTGAGCTTCGACCGCGCCCGTCGACGCGCCGGCCAGACCGACCACACCCGCAGGCGGATCACACTCTCCCGGCAGCTCATGGCCCTGTACGACGAGGCCGAGGTGCGCGAAACCGTGCTGCATGAGATCGCCCATGCCCGGGTCGGCGCCGCCCACGGTCACGACGCCGTCTGGCGCGCCGAGGCCCTCCGTATCGGAGCGAGCGGCAAGCGGTTGGTAGATAGCCAGGCGCCGCGGGTGCGGGGTCGTTGGGTGGGTACCTGCCCCGCTGGACACACCGTGGACCGGATGCGCCGCCCCGCTCTGCCCTGCTCATGCTCACGCTGCGCCCGGGGCTTCTCCCCCGAGCACTTGCTCAGCTGGTCCCTGGACGGGGTGGCCGTGCCCCACGAGAGCATGGGGAAAAGCTACGTCCGGGCGCTGCATCAGGTGTTGTGAAGCGCCTTGCCGGCGGTGGACTCGCGCACCACCAGCTCCGGGGGGAAGGTGACGTGCCGAATCGCGCCGTCCTCGGACAACAGCAGGTCGGCCGCCGCCACCCCCATCTCCCGCATGGGCTGGCGCACGCTGGTGAGCGGGGTGATGAGCTCGGAGGCAACCGAGATGTCGTCGTAGCCAACGATGGCGACGTCGTCGGGAATGCCCAGGCCGCGGCGGCGAATCTCCCGCATGGCGCCAATGGCGAGCTGGTCGTTGGCGCAGAACAGCGCCGTGGGTGGTGAATCATCACCGAGGAGTGCGGCCGCACCGACCGCGCCGGCGTCGGCGGTGAAGCCCTGGCCGCCGCTGACGGCCTCGATCTCGGTCAGTGCCTGCGCCGGATCCAGGTCGGCCCCCGTCAGCGCGGCGATGACTCCATCGCGCCGGTCGACGGCCTGCCTCACCGTGAGCGGCCCGTTGATGAAGCCGACGCGCCGGTGACCGAGGTCAATGAGGTGACTCACGGCGGCGCGGGCGCCGGCGACGTCGTCGCCAGAGACGGTGGACAGCTCCGCGGAGATCGGCGGGTGGTCCATGAGCACCACGCGGATTCCACGTCCGGCCAGGACGGCAAGATTGTCGAGGGTGGAGACGGAGGGAGTGACGATGACGCCGTGCACGTCCATGCCGGCCAGCAGGCTCATGAGCTCACGCTCACGCTCGGGGTCAGAATCGGTGGAGCCGAGCATGGGGATGCGGCCGTCCTCGCGCAGGCGATCCTCAATGCCGCGGGCGGCCTCGGTGAAGAAAGGGTTGGAGATGTCGTGAACAAGCACGCCGATGAGGGAGGAGCCCCCGTGCCGCAGCCGGCGGGCAGCCTCGGAGCGGACGAAGCCGAGCTCGTCGATGGCGGCGCGCACGCGATCGAGCGTGGGCTGAGCGACCCGATCGGGGTGGTTGAGAACGTGCGAGACGGTGCCGACCGACACTCCCGCCCGTTCGGCGACGTCGCGAACCGAGGGCCGTGCCATATTCGCTCCTTCCTACCAGGGACGTCCGAATCGTCCCACGACGCGCTGCGAAACCTCAGCGGAGCCGCGCGGGTCCAGCGCAGCTACAGTCATCATTCCAGGTCGACGGCGCAGGCGACGCCGACAGGCGCATGTCGCCGCCCGTTGGCAACTCATCGGTATGTCACTAACGCGTCGCGAATCGACCGTATAATCGGTTGTCGATGATTGGAGTTCGAAGATGACCACCAGCGATATCCCTGAATCCCGGCCCCAGACGCTCATCGTCCACTACTCCGCCCACGGGCACACCCGCCGCGCGGCCGAGACCATCGCCCGGGTGCTCGGAGCCGACGCCTTTGTGCTTGAGCCCGCCGATCCCTACTCCGAGCCCGATCTGGATTACAACGACCCGGGCAGCCGGGTCTCACGCGAGCATGTGAACCACAGTCTGCGCCATGTGGAGCTCGTGCAGGCGACGCCGGACGACTTTGCCGGCTACCAGACCATCCTCGTTGGTTACCCCATCTGGTGGGGCGAGGCCTCCTGGGTCCTGGGCGACTTCGTGCGGAACAACGACTTCACGGGCAAGACCGTCGTCCCCTTCTGTACGTCCTTTTCCTCACCCGTTGGCGCCAGCGGCCGCGACCTGGCCGCCCTGACGACGACGGGCGACTGGAAGCCCAGCACCCGCCTGGAGGCGAGCATCGACGCCGTCGGGGTGCGCCGCTGGCTGAGACGGCTCGGGGTTGACGTGTAGATGGCGGGGCGTCCACCGAGAGGGCGTGGTGGACGCCCCGCCATCCGCGCAAGCAGTTTGCTATCATTGGCTCATGAGCACGCTGTACATTCGCGGCGTCGATGAGGATGTTGCCAGGGAGCTGCGCAGCCGCGCAGCCGCCGCCGGAATGTCACTGTCCGCCTACGTGGCCGCACAACTGGCAGAGCTGACATCCCGGCCAACGAACCGACAGATTGTGGCGCGGCTGCGCTCGCGCGATCGCACCAACGGGCCCAGCACCGAACAGATTCTCTCCGCCGTGAAGGAAGCGCGCCGATGATCGTGGTGGACGCCTCCGCCATGATCGAGGCACTGGTGGGCCGCACCGCCAACGACGAGCTCCTTGACGCATTCGCACAGCACACGATCGCCGTTCCCCATCTGCTTGATATCGAGGCTCTCTCCGCCCTGCGCGGGATGATGCTGGGCGGGACTATCGACAGTACGGTCGCGCACGCAGCGCGTGAGGATTACGCGGCCCTCGGTCTCATTCGCTACGGCGCGGCACCACTGGCAGACCGGATATGGCACCTACGTCACCAATACACGGCTTATGACGCCAACTACATCGCCCTGGCCGAGGGCCTGGACGTACCGCTGTTGACCTGCGATCACAAGCTCGACGCCGGCGGGCACACCGCAACTGTCGTCGTCCACTCACGCTGACCGTGGACGGCAGTTTCCGCTGTTGTGACAGGGACGTGATGTTTGATGTAGGTTGGCTGAGCCGCCCGCGGCTACCGACCACCCCGCCTGTCCCGAACGCCCACCCGAGAGATTCGAGTCTCGATGCCCACCTCCTACTATTACGACGACGCCGATAGCAGCACTTCCGCCGACGACGGCGATACCAGGATGGTTGATAACCCCAAACTGGCTGCGATCCAGGCGGTCAAGTCCCGAGCGACGACGGCGCAAACAAGCCTGGCCAGCTGGACACCCACATCAACAACGGGCACGACAACGCAGTCGACTGGGTCCTTCGACGCCGGCCTCACCGAGGATGTGTGGACCTCACCGGTGGGGGACAGCTACCGCGGCAAGATCAGCGCGGCCGATTCCAATGCCGAGGATGCGCTCGAGGACATCGTCTCGGACCTGACAGCAGCAGAGAACGCCATCTTCGACGCCGGGGAGGACATGGTGCCGGCGGACTCTGACCTGGCCAAGTGGCCCAGCATCTAACGCCGCACTGGCACCCCCAAACCGACCGGAGAGAGCCTGAAACCAGACCTATGGCATACATCAAGATCGACACGGATAAGATGCAGACGGTTATCACGAACCTCGATGACCGAGCGGATGCGATCGACGAGGAGCGCAAAGGCATCAACCAGACCAGTGCGTACAACCACGACCCGGTGAACTCAGTCGTCACCGCAACCGAGTCCTTGCCCGGTTTTCTCATGCCCGGACCGGGCTCCTCCACCATGGCGGGATACGCCTCCACGATGCGCGACCTCGCCGAAGAGTTGCGCTCCAGACGCCAGGAGGCCATCGACATGAACGAGTCAGGTATCACCATGACCAATCCGGACGGCACCCTGTCCTACTACCTGCCCGATCCCCCGCCCGGGACCACAGATGTGGAGGCCTACTGGCGGTCGATGGACACGGTCGCGAACGTCCACGCCTATAACAGCGGCGCCGTCGAGACCGCCAAGGCCGAGGCGGCCGAACTCCAAGAGGCGCTCCAGAATGGCACCTCCTCCCAGGGCCGCACCCCGGAGGAGATCCTCAACCAAATCGACAAGCACCGCGACATCCCCACCTACGGCGCCGCGTTCGTCGACGCGCTGGGCACCGAGGCATTCCTCAACCTCACCATTGACGCGCAGACCGCCTACAAGGACATCAACCAGTACGGGTACTGGGTCAAGCGGAGCGACGAGGACGAGGCATCGTTCCAGCGGGTCATCACGACTCTGGGTCACGTGTTCGCTGCCGCTTCCCAACCCGAGGTGAACAATGAGTCCCGGACCAGCGGCCTGAGCCTGGAGGTCGGCAAGGTCATCACGACCGATGGCAAGCAGGGGCTTGCATCGGCGGTCACTGCACTGATGTCTGTTCCGGACACCGTGTACGGGACCGATTTCGTGGTCAACCTGGCCAGCGACATGGAGACCGTCGAGTATGACCCGATGGATGTGGGCAACCCGCTGGCAACCGATGCCGGCAATTACCTCGGGGACTACTCGGCCGACCCGATGGCAGGGCCACTATTCGCCATGAGCCGCAATCTGGAGGCCGCCGACCAGTACTTCACGCCTACTCTTGTCAACCCGCCGATCGTCATCGACGAGAACGGCAATGCGACCATCCCCATCACCGACTATGACCCGAACATATCGTTCACAACCCGGGATGGCCGCACCATCACTGCGCAGGAGCGCGCCAACTTGTTGTTCTCCCGGACCTGGGTGCGCGGGAACGAGGAGGCGCTGACCGCCGCCTATGCGGGCGTTTCCAGTCAAAGGGGGAGCACCGACGGCGGACTCGACGGGCGCGCGACGTGGGCATGCGGCCAGGCCCTGGAGTTCTTCGGCAACCACGACTTCTCCAACTCCTCCAACCAGACCAAGACCAACCTCGGTGTGTTCGTCGGCAACCATGCAGCCGAAATCACCGGCATAGCTACCGCCGACGGGGACGCGGACATTCAGTACGGGTACACCACCGCCAAGGACAAGGCCCATGACGCCGCTGCGAAGCGTAATGCGCTCAAGCACGTCGTTGCCAGCATCTCCGATTCCGATGACGCCGTGTCCGCGGCCGGGCAGGGCATCATGAACTACACCGAACGCGCCGCAAGGGCCGGGGCCGCGGAGCACCTACCCACGGACGGAACGCCCGCAACCCCCGAGCAGGTGAGCACAGCACAGGCGGGCATGCGTCGCGCATATATGAACGGGCGCACCGCGGCGGCATGGGTGGACGAAGTCGCCGACCACGCCAACGAGCGCGCGAACACCCAGCGCGGCAAGGAGCGCGCGCAGGCCGGTGCGGCCTTCGCCGCCGTGGGCGCGATCCCTCACCCCGCCGCCGCGGTTGTTTCCGCCGCGGGATCCGCCGGACTGTCGCTGATGGAGGCGGCCTCCAGCGACACCGTCACCAACCTTGAAATCGGCGCGACCGCATACAACGCCAGCATCACCGAGGTCGCCATCCAACACGGGCTCGTTGATGAGAGCTATTTCCCCGACGCCGACCACCCACAGTCCTGGTACGACCCGGAAACCAAAACCGTCACCATCACCGATGAGGCCCAGAAGGAAGAGTTCCAGGAGTGGTGGGCCAAGAATGGTGACGACATCGGCCTATCCGGCAACCTCATAACCCTCAGCATCGAGGCGGTCGACCCCCAAGAGACCGCGCTACCCGAAGACTACTGACGCGACCGAGATAGGCGACGAACGAGCATGGACTCAAGCAGTGCTACCACGGACGAGAGCGACGGTATCAACAACTCTGACGCTGCCGTCTCCAAGACTCGCGAACGTCGGCCAAGGCGACGCGGGTCGCTGATTCTGCTCACCATCGCGCTGGCCGTTGTGCTCGTCGTCGGCGTTGTTGTCGTGTGGTGGCGCCCCTCGAATACGGAGGAAACCCCGGTACCGCCGCCGGAGACCGTATGCAACGGCCTCTACGAGACCGCCGAACTCAACCGAATCCTCGGCAGCCACATCGGAAGCGACAACACACTTGCCTACGGGTCTTGGGAAGGCCGTTGCGGCGTTTCGTCGGGCAAGCCCCCGGCGACGAGCGCCAAGGGCTACGACCTTTACGACACCATCATGTTCATCGATTATTGGCACGATGACGAGTATGACGCCGGCAATGGTACCGAGTGGACCGATGAGACCATGGCCGCGGACACCGACAACGGCGTCCAAAAGCTGGACATCCCCGAGCTGGAGGGAAACACCTACCTCTGGGTCATGCAGATCGGCTCAGAAAACTACATTCACGGCATCTGGTTCGGAGACGGCTTCACCATTGCCGTCGTCCTGCCCCACCCGGAGAGCAACCTTGACGGTCCCCGTACCACCCGGGAGGCAGTAGACGTGATGCCCGAGCTGCTGACCTACATCGGCACCAACGCACAGAAACACCCCGCCC
>NZ_JAWDJJ010000061.1:0-7415 GCF_032465695.1 Actinomyces sp. MRS3W | reverse complement strand
TCTATTCCCCAAGAAACCTGAGCGGCTCGCCAGGACTTAGCCGGCCATTAGCAACTTCGCTCGGTCTCGGCACGTCATTAGTGCCGGTTTCGGCATGTTATTAGTGCCGGTTTCGGTGAGAGAGGGCCGGGCACGTTCGCCCGCAGGCACTTACCCGCAGGCGCTCACTTGCAGGTGCTCTCCCGGGTGCGCTCACCCACATGCGCTCCCCTGAGCGTGCGACCTGCGGTAGGTTGCTGTCATGACAGCCAATCTGCGCGATGTCCCCGCCCCGGAAGCCTCCAGCACCTCCCTGCTCACCGATATGTATGAGCTGACCATGCTCCAGGGGGCCTTGCACTCCGGTGTCGCCGACCGCGCCAGCGTCTTCGAAGTCTTCGGGCGCAGCCTGCCCGCCTCGCGCCGTTTCGGCGTCGTCGCCGGCGTGGGCCGCCTGCTGGACGCGATCGAGTCCTTCACCTTCACCGACGCCCAGGTCGACTACCTGCACTCCGCCAGAATCGTCGACGACGACACCATCGACTACCTGCGCTCTTACCGCTTCAGCGGGACGATCCGGGGTTACGCCGAAGGCGAGTGCTATTTCTCCGGCTCCCCGCTGCTGACGGTGGAGGGCACCTTCGCGGAGGCCTGCATTCTGGAGACGCTGGCGCTGTCGATCTACAACTACGACTGCGCGGTGGCCGCCGCCGCCTCCCGCATGACGATCGCCGCCCACGGACGCCCATGCGTCGACTTCGGGGCGCGGCGGGCGCATGAGCTCGCCGCCGTGTCGGCGGCCCGGGCCGCCGTCGTCGGCGGATTCGTGGGGACCAGCGACCTGGAGGCCGGCATGCGCTACGGCATCCCCACCGTGGGCACCTCCGCCCACTCCTTCACCCTCCTGTACGACAGCGAGGAGGAGGCCTTCGCCGCCCAGGTGGCGAGCCTGGGCCCGGGCACCACCATCCTGGTGGACACCTACGACATTGAGCGCGGGGTGGAGCGGGCGGTCAAGGCGGCCCGCGCGGCCGGGAGCGAGCTGGGCGCGGTGCGCCTGGATTCCGGCGACCTGGTGGCCGAGGCCTTCAAGGTGCGTGCCCAACTGGATGCCCTGGGGGCGACGACGACGAAGATCACCGTCACCAGCGACCTGGACGAGTACGCGATCGCCGCCCTGGGCGCCGCCCCGGCGGACTCCTACGGCGTGGGCACCAGGCTGGTCACCGGTTCGGGCCGGCCGACGGCGGCGCTGGTGTACAAGCTGGTGGAGCGCGAGGGCCCCGACGGCGAGATGCAGGAGGTGGCCAAGTTCTCCTCCGGCGGCAAGTCGACGGTGGGCGGACGCAAGTGGGCCGGGCGCGTCCTGGACGAGGCCGGATCCGCCAGCGAGGAGCTCATCATTTCGGCCCGGTCCGAGGCGGCGGGGCTGGCGGCACTGCGGGAGGCCGGGGCGCGGCCGCTGCAGGTGGACCTGGTGCGCGACGGTGTCATCGTCGAGGAGCACCGCGGCCCGGATGCGCTGGCGGCGGCGGCCGAACGCCACCAGGCCTCGCGCGACGAGCTGCCCTACGACGGCTGGCGCCTGAGCGAGGGCGACCCGGCGATCCCCACCCGGCACGTCGACCTGGAAGGCCGCACGCCTCAGCGTCGCTGAGCGCGCCCTCCCGCCGCTGAGGCTTGTGCGCTCGCCACCAGGGGCGCACCTCAGCGGCGGCCGACGAACCAGCGGCGCAGGGTCTCGATCCGCTTCTCGATCTGCTCGGTGGTGGCCTGGGCCACCTCCGGGCCGCCGCACACCCGCCGCAGTTCGGTGTGCACCACGCCGTGAGGCTGCCCGGAGCGGCGCGCCCAGGCGCCCACCAGCTTGGACAGCTCCTTGCGGGCGGCGGCACGACGACGGGCGTCATCGACGCCGGCGTTGGCGCGGCGCTGCTGTGCGGCGGCATGCTCGCGCTTTTGCTGCTTGATCTGCTGGTTCTGGCGCTGCTTGAGCAGGGCGGTCACCTGCTCGGGCTCGAGCAGCCCGGGCAGGCCCAGGTACTCCTGCTCCTCGGGGCTGCCCACCGTGGCGCCGGTACCGAACTCGCCGCCATCGAACAGGACCCGGTCGAATTCGGCGGTGGAGTCCATGGCCTCGAAGCCGCCCAGCAGATCATCCGAGGCATTCTCGGTTTTGTTGGCCTCGGCGATGAGTCGATCCTCCGGGCTGCCGAACAGGCTGTCCTCGTCTACGCGGCCGCGCTTGCCGAGCACGTGGTCGCGGGCGGTTTCCATCTCTCCTGCCAGGGCCAGCAGTGGGGTGACCGAGGGTAGGAACACGCTGGCGGTCTCCCCCTTGGCGCGCGAGCGCACGAAGCGGCCGATGGCCTGGGCGAAGAACAGCGGGGTGGAGGCGGAGGTGGCGTACACGCCGACCGCCAGGCGGGGCACGTCCACGCCCTCGGAGACCATGCGCACCGCCACCATCCAGCGGTCGGTGGAGGCGGCGAAGGTTTCAATGCGGCTGGAGGCGCCGGAGTCGTCCGACAGGGCTACGGTGGGTGCCTCGCCGGTGATCTCCCGCAGCTGCTTGGCGTAGGCGCGCGCCGAGTTCTGGTCGGAGGCGATGACCAGGCCGCCGGCGTCGGGCACCTGACGTCGTATCTCCGTCAGGCGCTGGTCGGCGGCGGCCAGAACCGCAGGAATCCACTCGCCGCTCGGGTCCAGTGCGGTGCGCCACGCCTGGGACTCCATGTCCTTGGTCAGCGGCTCCCCCAGGCGCGCGGCCACCTCGTCGCCGGCCTTGGTGCGCCAGTGCATCTGGCCGGAGTAGCTGAGGAACATGACCGGCCGCACCACGCCGTCGGCGAGAGCCTCGGCGTAGCCATAGGAGTAGTCGGCCCGGGAACGCTGGATACCGCCGGCCTCGGCGGTGTAGGTGACGAACGGGATCGGGGATTCGTCGGAACGGAAGGGCGTGCCGGTCAGGGCCAGGCGGCGCCGGGCGGGGGTGAAGGCCTCGCGGATGGCGTCCCCCCAGCTGCGGGCGTCGCCCCCGTGGTGGATCTCGTCGAGGATGACGAGCGTGCGGGTGCGGTCGGTGCGGGCGCGGTGCAGGTTGGGGTTGGCGGCGACCTGCGCGTAGGTAACGGCGACGCCGTCGAACTGGGAGCCGAGTGCGCCCTGGGCGTTGAGGTAGGAGGGGTCGATGCGGATGCCGACGCGGGCGGCGGCCTCGGCCCACTGGTACTTCAGGTGCTCGGTCGGGCAGACGACGGTCACCTTGTGGACGTCGCCGGCCGTCAGCAGTTCGGTGGCGATGCGCAGCGCGAAGGTCGTCTTGCCGGCTCCGGGGGTGGCGACGGCGAGGAAGTCGCGCGGCATGGCCTCCAGGTACTGCTTGAGGGCGGCTGCCTGCCAGGCGCGCAGCGGGCGCGTGGTGCCCCAGGCGGCGCGCTGCGGGTAGGCCGGGGAGAGGTTCTCCGCGGCGAAGATGGAGGGCTGGGTCGGGTGATGTGCTGACTGGGGACGGCGCGCGGGACTCACCGACCGCCTCGTCCGAAGGGGAAGCGGGGACGCTTCGGGCCGGATCCGCCCTGCCCGTCGTCTCCTCCGCCGGGCCGCATCTGCTCGTAGATCTGCTTGCAGGTGGGGCATACGGGGTACTTCGACGGGTCGCGCCCGGGGGTCCAGACCTTGCCGCACAGCGCGACGACGGGGCGCCCGGTGGCGGCCGCGGCCGCGATCTTGTCCTTGCGCACGTAGTGGGCGAAGCGGTCCGCGTCACCATCGTCGGTGGACTTCAGCTCCTCGCGCTCGAGGACGGCGGTGCCGGCGGACTGCGCGGGCTCGCCGGCCGGTTCGCTCGGCGAGCCGGGGCCGGCGGGGTCGATGCTGGCCTGGGGCCAGGCAGGGAGCTGACGCATGCGCCCAGTGTATGCCGCCGCTTCGGGTGCGGCCCCGGCGAGCGCCTGTGGCATCAGCCGCACCCCGCGACGGCGGGCCGCCGCTGGCCCGCACCCCACGACGGCGAGTCACCGCTGGCCCGTGCCCGCGACGGCCCGGCTCCCGCGACGACGCTGCCCCGGGCACCGTTTCGCGGCCGGCGCCCGGGGCAGCACAGAGTGCGGGGGTCAGTGCTGCTGCTGGAGCATCCCGGCGGCGGCGTGGTCGATGAGCACGAGGGCGTCGGGGTGGTTCTGCATGACAGTGGCCGGCCACTGCGGGGTGATCTCACCCTCGACCAGGTGGGCGATCGCCTCGGCCTTGTTGGCGCCGGTGGCGATGAGTACGAGCTTGCGCGCCTTCATGATGGTGCCCAGGCCCTGGGTGAGGCAGTGGGTGGGGACGGCGTCGATGTCGCCGTCGAAGAAGCGGGCGTTGTCCGAGCGGGTCTGCTCGGTGAGCACGTCCACGTGGGTGGCGGAGTCGAGCGGGCCGCCCGGCTCGTTGAAGCCGATGTGCCCGTCGGCGCCGATGCCGAGGATCTGCAGGTCGCAGTAACCGGCGGCCGCCATCTGGGCCTCATAGTCGGCGCAGGCCTGCTCCAGGTCGTCCGCGAGCGCGTCCGGGCCGTGAAGCGCGCCGGGGGCCATGTCCACGCGGGAGCGCAGGTTGCGCTCCATGAAGGTGGCGTAGCGCTCCGGGTGCCCTTCGGGCAGGCCGACATACTCGTCAAGCATGAAACCGGTGACGTCCTTGAAGGAGATGCGGCCGGCCTCACAGCGGCGGGTGAGCTCGTCGTACAGGGGCAGGGGGCTGGAGCCGGTGGCCGTGCCGAGCACCGCATTCGGCTTGTCGGCCAGCAGGGATTCGATGACGTCGGCGGCGCGGGAGGCGATCTCCTCGGCCGTGTCCAGGATGACAAGCTCCATGAGTCAGTTCCTTAGGGTTGCGTTCTTCAACGGCCCCGGGCTGATCCGCGAGGCCCGTAGGCGGCGCACCCGCGCCGCGTGCCCATGCTACGGCCTACCGGGGCGGTGTCCTGGGAAATGTCCCGATCCCGTCTGCTGGGCGCGGACGGCTGCCCGCCTCAACGGGTCTCATCGTGGCCGGGCCAGGCGCGGATGGCGGTCAGCACCCGCACCCAACGGCGGTCGAGCAGTTTGCCGCCGAATACCACTCCGATGCCGGTCGCCGTCACGCCCCATACCAGTCCGCCGATTCCCACCGCCCATCCCCACTGCCAGGAGTCGGTCACCGCCATGCGAATCGCAGGCACGAGCACCGGCAGTGCGCCCAGGCAGATGACGGATATGCCGATCAACTGGATGATGGCGGCCACGAAGGCAGTGCCCGAGGAGCGGGACTTCCAAATGCTCTCCTCCGGCGCGTTGGTCTCATATGGCAGCAGCACGCTGGTCAGGCTCGACCAGGCCAGGGCGCAGCCGTAGAGGCTGAAGGTGGCGCCCAGGCACACCGCCGCTTTGCGCCAGTCACCAACCAGCCAGGTGAGCACTCCGGCAACGACGAGCATGAAGGGCAGCTGCCAGATCGCGGCGGCGATGACGCGCCCGAGGCGGTCGCTGCGGCCGCTGGTGCCCGCCGCCTGGTGGGTCCACAGGGCGGTGGAGTCGTAGGCGAGGTCGTTGTGCATGATCCAGCCGAACAGCAGCCCTGCCGCCGGCAGCATGAGGAACAGGCCGGACGGTGCCCCGCCGGGGCTGAGGGTGGGCGGGGTCCCGTTGGCCATCGAGTAGTTGTTGAGCACCCCCATGCCGAAGACCAGTAGCAGCGTCATGAATGCCACCACCTGGATGAGATAGCGCGGGTCGGACCTCCAGTAGCGCAGGCAGCGGGCCGCGACGGCCGCCGTCAGGGTGGACACCAGGTGCTCCAGCCGCCGCTGCCACGGCAACACCGCAGGCGCGGCGTCAGGTCCGTGGCGCCGATCGGCCCGGCGTGTGCGCGCCGCGGCGGTGGCGCGAGTAGGGCCGGTCATGACGCGGCGCACCACCCGGTGCCAGGGCGGCATCAGGGCCACGGGCACCGCCATGGCGCCGACGCCGAGCGCCAGCGCGAGCAGCACCCGCCCCTGGGCAAAATATCCGGGGGCGGCCAGTGCCCAGCCCAACGGGGTCAGTCCCGCTATGCGGCCGACGGCGAGGACGGAGACGCCCGCGCCGTCAACATCCAGGACGGCCGAGTCCAGCAGGCGGGGCGTGAGCGCGAGCGCGAAGAAGACGATGAATCCGAGGACGGCAGCGGCGTCGCGGCCGCGGCGGGAGGTGGACACCCCGGTGCCAATGACGACGATGCGGGCGAGCAGCACGCAGGTGGCCAGCGCGGCCGGGGCGAGCAGAAGCGACATGAGGGCGGCGGCGCCGTGCCCGGAGACCATCCAGGCCAACGCCGGGGTGAGCAGCGCCAGACCGGTGACGATACCGGGGATGCCGGTGGCCCCGGCGACGGCCAGGCCGACGGACAGCCGGTACGAGGGTGCGATCCAGGCGGCCAGGGCACGAGGGTCGAGGGTGGAGTCGACCCCGGAGTACAGCAGCGGGATGAGCGCCCAGCCGACGACGACGGCGCCGCCAACGCCGCCCAGGACGGCGGTGAGGGTGGCGGCGTCGACCCGGCCCAGGGCGGTGGCCGCGCTCATGACGATCACGAAGACCGCCAGGCCCCAGGCGGCGCCAAGTACGGCGGCGATGGTGGCCCAGACATTCGTGCGCAGATAATTGGCGATGAGCCGCCACCTCAGGCGGACGAGGGTCGCAACCACGACAGCTCCTCCCGGGAGGTGGGGGCTCCAACGAGCTGGGCGAAGCGATCCTCGAGGTCGGCGCCGGCGGCGACCTCGGCGGTGGTGCCGGCGGCCACCACCCGGCCCTGGTTGACGATGGCCACGTGGGTGCAGAAGCGCTGCACGGTCGCCATGACGTGGCTGGAGATGATGACGGTGCCGCCGGCGGCGGCGAAGTCGGTGAGGATGTTCTGGATCGTCTTGGCGGAAATGGGGTCGACGGCCTCGAAGGGCTCGTCCAGCACCAGCACGCTGGGCGAGTGGACCAGGGCGCAGGCCAGGTGGACCTTCTTGCGCATACCGGCCGAGTAGTCGGCCACCAGGGTGGTGCCGGCATCCTGCAGGTCCAGCACGTGCAGCAGCTGGGTGGCCCGGGGGACGACGACGTCGCGCGGCATGCCGCGCAGCAGCCCAGAGTAGGTGATCAGCTCCAGGCCACTGAGGCGGTCAAAGGTGCGCAGCCCGTCGGGAAGCACGCCGAGCAGCGCCTTAGCGCGGGCCGGGTCGGCCCACACGTCCACGCCATGGACGAGGGCGCGACCGGCGTCGGGAATGAGCAGTCCGGTAGCCATGGACAGAGTGGTGGTCTTGCCCGCGCCGTTGGGGCCGACCATGCCGTAGACGCTGCCCGTGGGCACGGTCAGGGAGAGCAGGTTGACGGCGATCTTCTGCCAGAAAGCCTTGGCCAGGCCCTCAAGGATGAGGGCGG
>NZ_JAWDJJ010000060.1:0-3989 GCF_032465695.1 Actinomyces sp. MRS3W | reverse complement strand
CCGTGACCACCGAGCAGGTCCTGGCCGACCAGACTGGCCTGCCCGAGCTGCACCTGCGGATTCGCGCCCTCAACTCCACCCGGCTGCCGCTGCCGCAGTCGGCCGTGCTCGTGAGAGCGGACGCGGAAGCGAGCACGCAGGCCACACTCGACCCGCGGCGCTGGTCATGGATCGCCGGCACCTCCACGGCGATCGCGCGTGACACAAGCACCGCCGACGGTGACGCCTACACCGCCGTCGGCTGGTCCACGGTGGCCGGCGCTGACGGGTTGCCCCAGGACTTCCCGCCCTACGCGGCCGCCGCAGTGGACTCGAGCGAGCTCGCCCGCTACAGGGACTTGCCCGGGCCGTCCGACGCCGTTGCCGCCACCGCCCACGAGGTTATGGATACCGCGGGCCTCGACGGCCCGGACACCGCCCCGGCCGCGCAGGCCGCTGCCCTGGCCGCCTGGTTCCACAGCGGCGACTTCCTCTACGACGAAACCGCCCCGGGCAGCTTCGACGCCGACGCGGACACCACACCACTGGAGACCATCAACGCCTTCCTCACCGAGCGGCGCGGCTACTGCATCCACTACGCCGCCACCTTTACGCTTATGGCCCGCAGCCTCGGCCTGCCCACCCGCATCGCCGTCGGCTACGCCTCCCGCGCCGGTGAAGGGACCACGACCGTTTCCGGGCAGGACCTCCACGCCTGGCCGGAGGTGTGGCTCGAGGGCATCGGCTGGGTCGCCTACGAGCCGACGCCGGGCGGCGCCGGGGTCCGCGCCGACACCGGCATGGAGACGGCGCCCGCACCCACCGCCTCCGCCACGGCACAAACCGCCTCCCCGCAGGCGAGCCCGGCACCCTCTGCGTCGACGCCGGGGACGCAGGCCACCAACGCTCCCTCCGAGTCCGCCGCTGCCCCGCTGAACGCCCGGCGCGCCGTGATGCCGTGGCTCGTGGGGGTGGCCCTGTTGCTGCTGATGTTGTCCACGCCGACACTGGTGCGCGCCGGGCGGCGCCGACGGCGACGTCGCCGCCTCCATACCGGCCAGCGTCCCGCCGCCGCAGCCTGGGAGGAGCTGCTGGATGTCGCCGTCGACCTGGGCCGGTGGCGGCGGGGCGGTTCCAAGGGCACCCCCGGTGATCGGAACGCGGCCCCGCCGGGGACGGCCTCCGACCGTTGCGCGTTCCCTGGGCGGGGACGGAGCACGGCGACCCTCCCCACCGGACCGCGGGCGCTCACGCCCGAGGCGCTGGCTGAGGACTTGAACGCATACCTCATCGCGCACTCGTCCTCAACAGCCGCGCCCGATGACGCCGCCCGCGCGCTGAGAGAACTGGCCGACGCCGTCGTCGCGGAGACCTTCGCGGACACGGCCACGAGGGAGACGCCGACGGACGCGGACCGCAGGCGCCTGGGCAGGCTCCTGCACGCCGCGGTGACGGGCCTGAATCGCACGGCGTCGCCGTGTTGGCGCCTGCGCGCCCGGCTCCTGCCCGCGAGCGTGCTGCGCCGTCGGCGTTGAACGGGACATGACAGGTCACGCAGAGAACATGTGTGGGCCGTCACAGGCGGGTAGTGTTCGGCTCCGCGCGTGAGAGGATAACTGGGCACAGCGCGCGATCCGTCGGGGCGGTGAGCGCCGAACAGGAAGGCACACCACGATGGCGCTCTTTGACCTTAATGACAATCGGCTTGAGCCCGCAGTTTTGGGCCGTCCCGCCACGGACGCGGATCGCACTGCCGTCCTGGCCGCAGTCCGGCGTCAGATCGCCGAGGTTTTGCGCCGTCCGCTCTTGGGGATCTGCTGGGACCAGGTCATCGGCGGTGATGCGTTGACTGCGCTCGACGCCGCCGGTCAAGTCGTCACCATCGAGGTCATCGACGTCCTCGACTCCACTGCACTGCTCATGGCCATGGCACGTGCCACCAATGCCGCCCGCGCCGGACGCGACCAGCTCGCCTCCCGCTATCCCGGCGGCTTGCTCGCCTTTGAACAGGATTGGAACGGCTTCCGCGACAGTGTTCCCGCCGGCGTTGATCCTGGGCCGCGCCTGACGCTCGTAGTCACCGAGATCGCCGACGACGTGCGCACGGCCTTCGGAATGATCGCCGACTCCGGGGTAGAAGTCCACGAACTGCGAGTGCGCTCCACCGAGGATGGGCGCGCGCTCGTCTCGGTGGAACTGCTGCGCACCGATGTCGCCAGTGAAGCCCTGGATGCGGATCGGTTCACCGCACCGGCCGCAGCCGACCCGGCGGATGACCCGCGGCCCGATGACGCGACCGCGCCTACCCCGGTGGTGGCGCAGCCGCCCAACTCGACGAGCAGCGCCCCCACACCCTCGGAGTCCTCCGGCAGCGTGAGCGGGCACCGCCTCGATGCGGCGGTCCTCGGAGCGGAACCGACCGTTCCTGCAGGCGAGACCTCGGAACGGGCCTTATCCACCTTGGCCGAAACTATCGACACCCCCGCCACCCTGGTGTGGGTGCGCCGACGCCGCGGCATCAACCACGAGGCCACGCTTGCTGGTGATGGCACCATCACCCTTGCCGACGGTACTTCCTACCGTGATCCGTCCGCGGCTGCGAATGCTGCCCAGCACACGCAGGACGTTGACGGCTGGCGGGCGTGGCGTGTTGGCGCCTCCGGGCCGAGCCTGCGCGAGCTGCTGGAACCGGCGGACGATGAGGCGTCAGCCGCCGAACGCGGCTGATCGTCTTGTAGGCGTGTGCCAAATCAACCCGGTTAACAGGTAGGCGTGGTCCCCACGGGCCACGCCCTGCGCCTCCCGCCGTGGAAAATAACCATCAGCGCAGCGCGTAGGCGCCGAGCCAGCGGCGCAGCGTGGAGTAGACCTGTTCGCGCACCGGTGGGGCGGAGAGGACCAGATCGTGAACCGCGCCGTCGAAACGCGCTACGGTCACCAGCTTGCCCAGGCCGATCGCCCGGCGGGCGGTGGCATCGGCGTCGACGACCGTGTCCGTACTGCGCGAGTCTGACGTCCACGCCACGCTTAGATGACTGCGGGCGGATCCCATTGACAGCACCGGGCAGCGCACGTCCAGGCCCGCGGCAACGCGTGCCTGACCAGCAAGGATGGCGAGTAACCAGCCGGGGCGAATAGGGGCGGAGGGGCGGATCCTCCAGCGCGGGTTCACCCTCCAACCGGTCACGTACGGGTCCTCGGCCCAGGCGGGGTCGGGAAGCTCGCCGTCACGCTCGGGATCCCAACCATCGGTGATGTGGTACATGGCCTCCGGCGGGTAGGTGGGGATCGGGATGGCCCTGCGAGGGTCACTGCGGGCCAGGGTGCGCACCACCGGCTCGCCCACGAGCCGTACCGGTTCGGACCCCTGGATCTCCAACCAGGCGGAGTTGAGCACGAGCGCGGAGATCGCCCCCGGATGGCGGTCCGCCCACAGCGAGGCGATGAGGCCGCCGGTGGAGTGGCCGCACAACACCGCAGGTGTCTCCCAGCCCTCCACAGCGCGAATGGCCGCCAGGGCCAGGCCGATCTCCTCGTCGTAGTCGGTCAGCGACGTGATCCAGCCGAGCATCTGCCCCTCGCGCAGGGAGCGGCCGTAGCGTCGCAGGTCCAGGGCGTAGAAGGCGCCGCCGATGCGGGAGATCTCCCGGGCCAGCTCGGTCTGGAAGAAGTAGTCGTTCCAGCCGTGCAGGTACAGGAAGGTGAAGCGCACAGACGTAGGCGTGCCGGGCAGAGCCGCCGGGTCCTCGGCCGGAACATGGTGGATGAGGGTGGCGACGGCGCCGTCATCCTCGACGTCGGGCAGCAGCGGCAGGGTGCGGGCCCGGAATCCGGGGCCGAGCACGTCCGGCCCCCAGGCATCGACGGGGGCGTGCCGCTCGGCGGCAGCGGCCTGCGCGCTCGGGGCGTCCGCGGCGGATTCCTCCAGGCGGTGCGAGGCGCCTGGGGTGTCCGGGCCTGACGAGACTCGGTGTGCGGGGGCCGGGGCAGTCGGGGGCTCGTCTATGGGG
>NZ_JAWDJJ010000059.1:0-10388 GCF_032465695.1 Actinomyces sp. MRS3W | reverse complement strand
CCGCAATGCCCCGGGGGGTCGCGACGCGCATGCCATGACGGATATGCGTCTGACCGGGCAGCCCCAGTTGCCAGGGCACCGAGGCCACGACCACGCCCGGGGTGAACAGCAGCGCCGTCTTGAGCCGCAGCGCCGTCTGGTTGTGCAGCGCCTGCTCCCACCAGTGACGCACCAGGTATTCGGGTAGGAAGACGACGACGAGGTCGCGGGGGGATTCGCGCCGCACGCTGCGCACATAGGAGATGATCGGACGGGTGATGTCACGGAAGGGGGAGTCGAGCACCGTCAGCGGCACCGGCAGCTCGGCGTCCTCCCAGTCATCCAGGAGCTGTTCGGCGGCGCCGTCCCCGGTGTCGACGGTGACGGCCTCGATGGAGGTCGGCTGGGTGGACTGGGCGTAGGTGAGGGCGCGCAGGGTGGGCCGGTGGAGGCGGGAGGCCAGAACGATGGCGTGCACGTGGGCGGGCAGCAGCCGCGCATCGTGCAGGTCGTCGATGGCGATCTCCTCGCTGACACGCCGGTAGTGGCCGCGAATGCCGTTCATGATGAGGTAGAGGATCGCCATGATCGTCAGGGTGATCCAGGCACCGCGAGTGAACTTGGTGAGCAGGACGATGACCAGGACGCTGCCCGTGCCGATGACGCCGATGCCGTTGATCACTCGTGAGCGGTGCATGCGCCGCCGGGCCTTGACCTCGGTGGCGGTGGCCAGCTCCCGGGTCCAGTGGCGCACCATGCCGATCTGGGAGAGCGTGAAGGAGATGAACACGCCGACGATGTACAGCTGGATGAGCCGGTTGGTGTTGGCCTGGAAACCGACGATGAAGGCGACGGCGCCGGCCCACAGCACGATGATGCCGTTGGAGTAGGCCAGGCGGTCACCGCGCTGGGCCAGCTGCCGGGGCAGGAACTGATCGCGGCCGAGCACACTGGCCAGCACCGGGAAGCCGTTGAAGGCGGTATTGGCGGCGAGCACCAGGATGAGTCCGGTGACCACGGTGACCAGGTAGAACATGGGCGGGAATCCGGCGAATACGGTGGCGGCGATCTGTCCGATCACCGGGTCCTGGTGGTAGCCCTCGCCCAAGGGCACGCCGTCGTGCAGCAGCTGTGTGGCGGGATCCTCGACCATGTGGACGCCGACGGCGCCGGCCAGATGGATGACGCTGAGCAGCATGGCGGCGGCGATGACGCCGAGCAGCAGCAGGGTGGTGGCGGCGTTCTTCGACTTGGGCCGCCGGAAGCTGGGAACCCCGTTGGAGATGGCCTCAACGCCGGTCAGTGCGGCGCAGCCGGAGGAGAAGGCCCGCAGGATGAGGAAGGCGCCGGCCAGGCCCGTCAGCCCTTGATCCCATCCGGCCTGGGCAACGACCTCATAGGTGGCGGATTCCGCCTGGCCGAGGGATCCGGTGAGCTCCTGAATGAAGCCGACCACGGCCATGACCCCGACGGCGAGCATGTACAGGTAGGTGGGCAGGGCGAAGGCGCCGCCGGACTCGCGGCTGCCCCGCAGGTTGATGAGGGCCAGGAGGGTCACAATGCCGACCGCGATCTCCACCTTGTAGGGGGCCAGAGTAGGCAGGGCCGCCACCAGGTAGCCGGTGCCGGAGGAAATGGAGACGGCGACGGTGAGGACGTAGTCGCTCAGCAGCGCGGAGGCGACCAGCAGGCCGGCACGGTGACCGAGGTTGGTGGATACCACCTCATAGTCGCCGCCACCGGAGGGGTAGGCGTAGACGGTCTGCCGGTAGGAGGCGACCACGATGACGAGCACCCCGACCACGGCCAGCGCGATCCAGGGCGACAGGGCGGTGGCGGCAACACCCGCCACCGCCAAAGTGACAAGGATCTCGTCGGGGGCGTAGCCGACGCTGGATAAAGCGTCGGAGGCGAAAACCGGCAGAGCGATCCGCTTAGGCAGGAGGGTCTCGCCCAGAGCCCGGCTGGGCACCGGACGGCCGACAAGGAGCCGCTTGACGCGGTCGGCGAAGTCACGCACGGACGACGATGCTACGTCCGTGCGTCCGCTGCGCCAAGATTCCGTCGGGCCCGGCCCACGTCACGCCCGCTCCCGGTGCGGCTCACGGCGGAGTACCGTTCACCCCGTGCACTTCGTCATTATGGGCTGCGGCCGCGTGGGTGCCTCGATGGCCTCCCAGCTCGACCGCATGGGTCATTCGGTGGCCGTCGTCGACCAGAACTCCGACGCGTTCCGTCGGTTGCCGGCCACGTTCAACGGCCGCAAGATCAAGGGAATCGGTTTCGATCGCGACGCCCTGGAGCAGGCGGGCATCGATGAGGCCTACGCCTTCGCCGCCGTCTCCAATGGGGACAACTCCAACATCATCGCCGCACGTGTGGCGCGCGAGCTGTTCGGAGTGGAGCACGTGGTTGCCCGCATCTACGACGCCACCCGCGCCGACGTGTACGAACGCCTGGGCATTCCCACCGTGGCCACGGTACGGCAGACGGCCGAGCACATGATGCGGCACCTGCTTCCCGGCGGCACTGCGCGGGAGTTCATGGATCCCTCCGGAGCCGTCGGCCTGGTGCAGCCGGACGTCTCCCCCGCCTGGGTCGGCAGCACCGTCGGTTTCCTCGAGGAGCGGCTGGGGGTGCGCGTGGCGTGGCTCTCCCGCGGCTCGGGCGCCCTCATCCCGCAGGCAAGCACCATTATTCAGGAGCATGACCGCCTCCACCTGGCGGCGACGTCGGAACAGTTGCCGGCCATGCAGCGCGCTTTGTCCCGTCCGCCCGCACAGGAGGTGTGAAGGTGAAGATTCTCATTGCCGGAGCCGGCTCGGTGGGGCGGTCGATCGCCCGTGAACTCATTAGCCACGGACACGACGTCACCCTGGTAGACCGCTCCCCCGATGCCATGCGCATTGCCTCCGTGCCGGAGGCGGACTGGCAGCTGGCGGACGCCTGCGACGTCGAATCCCTGGCCGATGCGGGTGCCGGCGACTGCGACGTCGTCGTGTCCGCCACCGGGGATGACAAGGTCAACCTGGTTGTTTCCCTGCTGGCCAAAACCGAGTACGGGGTGCCGCGCACGGTGGCGCGTGTCAACAACCCCAAGAATGAGTGGCTGTTCGACGACACCTGGGGCGTGGATGTGGCCGTCTCCACCCCGCGCATTATGACGGCGCTGGTGGAGGAGGCCGTGAGCGTGGGGGCGCTCGTGCCCATCTTCACCTTCCACCAGTCCGGTGCGCTCATGCATGAGCTGACGTTGCCGGATGACTCCCCCGTCATTGGCACCCTGGTCAGCGAGGTGGAGCTGCCTCCGCACACGGTCCTGACGGCCATCCTGCGGGATTACCGGCCGATTCGTCCCGGTCGCGACGACCGGTTCGAGCGGGGGGACGAGCTGCTCTTCCTCACCGCTCAGGAGGGTGCGGCCGCCCTGGGTGAGGTGCCGGAGATCTTCACCGCCGTCGAGGAGCCCGCCCCGGCGACCGCGCCCGGTGCCGACGCCGTCAGTGGCGCCGCCGACTCGGTGTGACAACCAGCCACACGAACCACAGGGTGAGGGCGAACAGGGGCACGCCGAGTACGAGGCGGGCGACGCCGAGGGCGCTCACGGCCGTCTCCCCCGCCAGGTACAGGGGCACTTCCACCACCAGCCGCAGTGCGAACATGGCGGCGAGAATGGCCGTGCCGGCGGCATAGCGGCGCCTGGTGGCGGCGCGGGCGGGGTCGGTGCGCCAGCTCCCCCAGCCTGGCCGCCCGGCAGGCGCGGCCGGGGCGTCGGCTGCGCCGGTCCCCTTGGCCTGGTCGGAGCCGCCTGCCGCCGCATGCCAGGCTTCGAGCAGCACCCCCACCAGTGGCCAGCGCACCAGGAGCGAGCCGCCGGTAGCCGCGAGCCACACGGCATTGATGAGCAGTCCGGTGGCGTAGAAGTTCGTGGCGCTGCCCGACCTCCATGCCCACAGGGCGCTGATGCCCGCGAGCGCTGCCCCGCCGAGCACCTGGGTGAGCGGCTGGCGGCCCACCAGCCGAGCAGCCAGGCCCACGGCGCTGACCGTGAGTGAGGCGAGCAGTGCCGGCACCAGGGCGGTGGGTCGCACCGCCAGGATGAGGACGAATACGAGCGTGGGGGCGGCGGACTCGAAAACGCCTCGCCACCCGCCGACGGCCGCTGCGACGTCGAAGCGATCGGCGTCGAGCGTGCCGAGGCCGCCACGCGAGGACGGTACCGCAGCGCTCATGTGCCTTCTCCCAGGATTTCGTAGACGGGGTTGTAGATAGTGGGGCGGCTGCGGCCGGCCACCACCATCCCCTCGGCGCTCACGTGGATGCCCGGGTTGATGCCGGCGATGGCGCGTCGACCAATCCAGACCAGGTCCACCGAGCCGGTGCCGTCGTAGAGCTGGCCGACCAGCATCGGTTTGTCGGAGGCCGGCCGGTAGGTGATGGCGCGCAGCACCCCGGTCACGCGCGCGCGGTGGCGCGGCTGCAGGTCCTCAATGAACGTCGCCCCGCGCCGCGCGGCCGAGTCCGCCTCGTCGGCGGCATTAATGTCCTCTCGACTCGCCCGAAGCGAGCGCAGTCGCGCTGCCAGTCGCCTTCCGAGCGAGTGCTCGCCCCGCCTGCCGCGGCTCATCGCACCTCGGCGATGGTCGGACCCGGCTCCAGCGGGTCGAGCCCCGGCAGGTCCTCGGCCTGGGGGGATGTGGTGACGCCGGGCGCATGCAGCGGCAGGATCTCCCGCGGGGGCCGAGCGGTTCCGTCTCGCACAACGACCGTGTTGTTGAAGACCTCACGCAGCGGCCGGGCGGCTTCGGCGTCGGTGGCCGCGCGCCCCTGCAGGACGCCGCGCAGGAACCAGCGGGGCCCGTCAACCCCCAGGAACCGTGCCGCCACGCTGGCGGAGCGCCCCTCCGGGGTCCGCACCGGCACCTGAGCGAGTATTTCGGTGCCGTGCTCACCCTCGAGTATCTCGTAGGTTGCCTTGGCGCGAGTCAGTTCGGCGGTGATGTCGGCGCGCAGGTCCTCCCAGATGCCCGCGGTGCGGGGGGCGGCGAAGGCGCGCAGTTCCAGGGTTGACCCGCCCAGGATGAGCACGACGGCGGCCGCCTCCGCGCCCTGGCCGGCACGTTCCATGCGGATCTGCATGCCGTCGACGGCGGGGATGCGCAGCGAACCGAGATCGATGCGCCCCGCAGGCGCTGAGCCGGCAGGCACGTCGTCTGCATCCCAGGGACCCGTGCCGGGTTCCTGGGGCGCTTCGGGTTCTTCCTCGACGACGGCTTCGGCTCCGGCGTCGTCACGGTGACGGCGGGAGAACAGGCCCATGAGGTTCTCCTCTCACAGTGGTGTATGGATGAATAATCCGCCAGCGCGGGCGGCTGCGCATGGTCGCGACGGCGGGGTCAGCCGGCGCAGTCCGTGCACACCGGCAGACCGGTGGACTCGTCCACGTAGGCGAGGGAGCTGCGGTGATGTACCAGGAAGCACTCCGAGCAGGTGAACTCGTCCTCAAGTTGGGGGACGACGTGCACGCTCAGTTCCTCCCGGGACAGGTCGGCTCCGGGGAGTTCGAAGCCTTCGGCGACTTCGTTCTCGTCCTCCTCAATCGCCTCCGAGGACTGGTCCTTCTGCCGAGCGGTGAGCTCCTCAATGGAGTCGGCTTCGGGTTCGTCATCGTTCTTGCGCGGGGCGTCGTAGTCCGTTGCCATGGCCTCGTCACTTTCTGTCGTGGACGGTTCTTCAGCTAGGGCACGCGCACCATAGCACCACGTGGCAGTGACGGGAACCGCCTCATTGGGCCGCCAACAGCGGCTGTGGGCGAACAGGCCACCAGCTTATGCGTGCCACACCGCCCCGCCTCCGCGACACAGGGCGGCTGAGATGGCACGCTGAGGCATGTGGCAGCCCGCCTGTCTCAGGCTGCGCAGCGACTGAAGGAGGCCCACGTCCATGATCGAGCTCGAGCTGTTGGGAGCCAACGGCGACACCATCGTCATGACCGACTCGCGCGGTGAGCGCTACAGCATGGTTGTCGACGACGCCGTGCGCGCCGCCGTGAGACGGGCGCGTCCGGCGGCTCTCACCCCGACTCCTCAAACTCCGCCGCACGGCACGAACGTCCGCCCCCGCGAGTTGCAGGCGCTCATGCGCGCCGGTGCCAGCGCCGAGGAGGTGGCCGCCGCCACTGGACTCGACAGCGAGCACGTGCGTCGTTTTGAGGGACCGGTCATCGCCGAGCGCCTCTGGGCGGTGCAGCAGGCGCAGGCCTGCCGTATCGGCTGGGAGAAGGACTCCCCCGTCCTCGGCGAGCTGGCGGTCGACCGCTTGGCCACACGCGGCGTTGAGCCGAGCAGCCTCGAATGGGATGCCCTGCGTGAGGGCCGTGAGCCGTGGCAAATCGTGCTGACCTTCGTGCAGGGCGCGCAGGCCAAGCAAGCGCACTGGGAGCTGGATCTCACGGCCCGCTCGGTGTCTGCCCTCGACGACGAGGCCCGCTGGCTGACCGAGGCGGGTAGCTCGCGCCGCCCCACCGTCTTCGACCAGGACTCGGAAGCTCCCGGCGCCTCGTCCGCCCCCTCGCCTGCCTCCGCCGAGGCTTCACCGCCGCCGGACAGCGAGGCGGACTCAACCGATGCCCTGCTCGCGGATCTGGCCTCCAACCGGGGGCGCCGCGTGGAGGCGCAGCCGCCGCAGGAGGAGGTTGAGGCACCGGTCGAAAGTCCGGATACTCCCCCTCAGGGGCAGGCCCAGGTCGTGTCCATGTCGGAACGGCGCCGCGCTCATACCGGCAATCACCCCGCAGGTAGCCGCCTGCGGGCGCCGGCGGCCTCGCCGACGCCGGATTCGGAGGCTGAGCCTCCCACCCAGGAGGCGCTTCCGGAAATGCCGCCGGCGCCGGCCGGAAAGCAGACCAAGCGCCGCACGCGCCGCTCGGTGCCGTCCTGGGATGAGATCGTCTTCGGTTCCAAACCGGAGTAGCGCGCCGCTGCGGGACGCTCAGTCCCCGGCCAGCAGCAGCGGCACGGTCATCTCCGCTTCGGTGGCAGACCCGTGCACGCCGGGCATGGCCATCGCCCCTTCTGTATGCACACGCGGGTCGACGACGACCCAGTTGTCGGCCATGGCCACCAGCACGTCCCCCAGGACACTGGTGGCACGCTCACTAAGCGGTCCGAAGCGGGTGGGCGCGTCCGCGCGGGTGCCCACCCACAGTGCTCGCTCCCCCAGCACTGTCCGCCAGCGGTCGGCCACCGCCGCAGCAAGGTCCGGATCGGAGCCGGGCACGTACAGCTGGCTGAAACGGGGCTCGCCCGCAATGGCGACGACGTCGCGATTGAGCTCGGGCCAGTCCACCAGGTTGAGGCGGTGGGCGGGGTCGGTGTCGATCATGCCGTGATCGGCGGTGAGCAGGATGCGGGTGCCGGCAGGGACGCGGCGCGCCAGCTCGGCCAGTGCCTGATCGAGGCGCTCAAACTGTTCCAGCCACTGCGGCGAGCGCCAGCCGTGCTGGTGACCCGCATGATCGAGTTCGCCGACGTACAGGTAGATCAGGGGCACCCCCCTGCGCAGCGCCGCTGCGGCGAGCGCGGGACGGTCCTCCAGGCGATCGGCGCCCACGTGGGGGGCGCCTCGCAGCGCCGCCTCGGTTAGTCCTGAGCCGGCGAAGCGCTGCGGGCCGATGGTGACGGCCAGCGGTGCACGCTGCGGGACCTCGGGGTCCGCGAGTCGTTCGAAGATCGTGGGCACGTCCTGCCAGGCGCGGGGGTTGGGGGCGTTCCCGTCCCAGGTGATGAGGCAGAGGTTCTGGTCGGCGCTGGGGACTGTGCCAGCGGGCAGGTCGCGGCCCAGACGCGGGTTGAGCACGCAGTAGCCGACCATGCCGGTGACGCCGGGAAGCGCGCCGGTGCCCAGCGTGGTCAGGGCGGCAGCGGTCGTGGAGGGTAGGCAGGTGCAAGCCGCCGCGCCGTATGGGGCCTGGGACAGCCAGGCACGCAGGGTGGGGGCGTGGCCGCGGCGTTCCTGGAGCTGTTCCATGCCGAGACCGTCGACGAGGACGACGACGATGCCGGTGGCGTCGGCGTCGAGCATGCCCCAATCGGTCGCGGCCGCCCGTGCCTCGGCGTCGGTCAGGGTCCCGGGCGGTCCCGGCCGCAGCGTGAGGCCGGCGCCGACGCCGGCGGCTCCGAGCACCTGCCGCAGTTGCCGGGGCGTCGACGCCGCCGGGCTCATGCCCGCACCGCGGCCTGGGCCGTGGCTGCTGAGAGCACACGGGCGAAGTGCTCGGCGCGGGCCAGGGCCTCATCGCCCTCCACCCCGGCGGCCACACGCACCACGATGTCGTCGGGCACTGACACGCCGGTCAGCCCGTGGTCGGCCTGACAGTCGGGGTCTGCGCAGGTGGCGGGTTCAAGGTCGATGCGGCGCACGGAGCCCCAGGACAGCGCGATCGTCATCTCCTGCAGCCGGCCCCCACCGGCCGCGGGCTCGCTCACACCGCGGGTCAGTCCCACGGACTTGATCCGGGACACGGGCACCGCCTCGCTGGTGGCCAGGGCCCCGGGTAGACCGTCCTCACGGGGGGCGTCGTCGACATGCACAATGATGAGCCGAGTGGGGGTGAGGGCGAGCACGGTGAGGTGGCGGTGGACGGCGTCGTCGAAGACGGTTTCCGCCTGCACCAGGTCCACCAGCACCTCTTCCCCCGCAACGGCCGCATCGAGTGTGCCGAGCACGAGTTCGGGGTAGTAACCGGCCCGCGTCACCTCGTCGACGAGCGACATCGGGGTGGGGGCGTCGTCTCCGGGGCGAGCCTGCGCAGTCCACGTCATGGGACAGATCATGCCATCTTGTCCGTCACCTCCGGGTGTCGTTGCCCCATTGGCGAAGCCGCGCCGAGACAATGCGACTATGCCGAAGTCCGCCCCGCCGACTCCCCCGCCCGCCGACCACCTCATCGTCGAGCAGGACCTGCCCACGGAGATGCGCAGCTCCTTCTTGGAGTACGCCTACTCGGTCATCTACGCCCGCGCCCTGCCGGATGCACGCGATGGGCTCAAGCCCGTGCAACGGCGCATCCTGTTCCAGATGGACCGGATGGGCCTGCGCCCGGATCGCCCGCATGTCAAGTCCTCCCGCGTCGTCGGCGACGTCATGGGGCGGCTGCACCCGCACGGGGACGTCGCCATCTACGAAGCGCTGGTGCGACTCGCGCAGCCCTTCACCATGCGCCTGCCACTGGTGGATGGGCACGGCAACTTCGGCTCCCTGGACGATGGCCCGGCGGCCCCCCGCTACACCGAGGCGCGCCTGGCCGCGCCCGCCCTGGCGTTGACGGCGGACATTGACGAGGACACGGTCGACTTCACCCCGAACTACGACTACACCCTCACCGAGCCGGAGGTGCTGCCCGCCTCCCTGCCCAACCTGCTGGTCAACGGCGCCTCCGGTATCGCGGTGGGTATGGCCACGAACATGCCGCCGCACAATCTCACCGAGGTGGTCGCGGCGGCCCGGCATCTCATTGACCATCCGGATGCCACCCTGGATGACCTCATGGCCTTCGTGCCCGGACCGGACCTGCCGGCCGGCGGCATGATCGTGGGACTGGACGGCATTCGGGAGGCATACCGCACCGGCCGCGGCAAGTTCTCCACCCGCGCCACCGCCCGCATTGAGAACATCACCGCCCGCAAGAAGGGCATTGTGGTCACCGAGCTGCCCTACCTGGTGGGGCCGGAAAAGGTCATCGCCCGTATTAAGGAGACCGTCGCCTCCAAGAAGCTGCAGGGCATCACCGATGTTGCCGACCTAACGGACCGCAAGCACGGCACCCGCCTCGTTATCGGGGTGAAGAACGGGTACAACCCCGAGGCCGTCCTGGCGCAGTTGTACCGGCACACGCCGTTGGAGGACTCCTTCGGCATCAATAATGTGTGCCTGGTTGACGGTCAGCCCCGCACGCTCGGCCTGCGCGAGCTGCTGGACGTATTCGTGCGCCACCGCCTGACGGTGGTGGAGCGGCGCACGCGCTTCCGCCTGGGTAAGCGCCGCGAGCGCCAGCACCTGGTTGAGGGGCTGCTCATTGCCATCCTCAACATTGACGAGGTCATTCAGGTGATCCGCTCCAGTGAGGATGCGGCCACGGCGCGTCGGCGACTCATGCAGGTCTTTGACCTGTCCGAGGCGCAGGCGAACTATATTCTCGAGTTGCAGCTGCGCCGGTTGACCAAGTTCTCCGTCATTGAGCTGGAGCAGGAGCGCGACGACCTGGCCGCGCAGATCGAGCAGTTGGAAGCCATTTTGGCCGATGACAAGCTGCTGCGCGCCACGGTCTCCCAGGAGCTGGCCGCGGTGGCCGAGGAGTTCGGTACGCCGCGACGCACGGTGCTGCTGGAGGCGCCGGGATCCGGTGCGGG
>NZ_JAWDJJ010000058.1:0-11311 GCF_032465695.1 Actinomyces sp. MRS3W | reverse complement strand
CCGTAAAAAGGCGTCGACTCGAGTTTGAGCGTGGTCGCCTCGTCGATGCGCTGGCGGAGCAGATCGGTGCCCGTGCGGTCGGAAAACACCCCGACTCGGGAGTAGTCGTCAACGAGTACGTTCAGCGCCAGCACAATCCCCCCGCCGAGCGCCAGCCGCTGCATCAGCGACGGCAGCACCGGCCGCAGCAGCATCCATACGCCCGCCATGGTCAGGGCCGCGAGCGTAGTTCGTGAGCCGGTCAACCACACGCCGCCGACGGTGAGGACGAGCAACGGCGCCACATACCGACGGCGCACGTAGGCGCAGGTGGTGATACCGATGACCCCGATGACCAGTGCGGCGTGATTCTTATCCTCCAGGTAGCCGGTGAGGTTTCCGCCGTACGTGTCCGGGGCCAGGCCCGCGTAAAACAGCGCCGCGTTGATGACCAACCCGGTTATCGCCCCGCGCAGCAGTGACGGAAGATGAGCTCGGCCAGTCCCGACCAGCAGGGCCAGCATCATCATGATGGTGATGTGGACCGAACGCCGGATCCAGTCCACCTCACCGATGAGGGAAACAGCTACGAGGTAGGCCAGGAGGAGAAAATAGCCGGGAATGAGCAGGGAGGCTCGGCCCAGGCGGTAGCGGGGCCGACGCAGCAGCATGATGCCGATGAATAGGATGCCGACGACGTCGCTGACGGGGATGGTGGAGGGCACCCCTGGAAGCGTCCGGAACATGGTGACTAGGCCGAAGGCCGCATCCACAATATGGGTGGATTCCTGTGGCGTGTGCGTCGGCAGCGTCCACGCCCAGCGCCGCTGCGGGGGCGCTGCGGGGGCCGGCGCGGCGGTGCCCGTGGCCCTCGTTCCGATCGTCATGAGGCGATCCTAGAGGCCGCTAGTCCCAGCGCGGCAGAGCCGACCACGTCCCACAGCGTATGCGCCGTCCCCGCCAACAGCGCCACCGCCAGGCAGCTTCCGAGCACCCCCGCACCCACGTCGACGGCGCGGCGGTATCCCGCACCCACCGCCGCGCGCCACAGCATCCAGGCGGCGAGGAAAGCGGCCAGGTGCCCGGAGGGGAACGTTCCCTCATGCGGGAACCATCCATGCTCAATGTGCAGGCCGAGTTGCTGCAGAACCAGCACTGTGAACAACAGCAGCCCGGCGCCGGCTCCGGCCCACGCCAGCTCCCGGCGTCGCCCCGCCGACAGGCCGATCCCGAGAGCGACGAGCGCCGCCAGGCAACAGACCGGGAGGGAGCCCAAGGCAATCGCTGCGGACAGGATGTTCGCACCGACCGCCTCGCGCAGCGCCCCGAACTCCACGAGCACGCGGTAGCCGAGTTCCTGGGCGGGGGCGGCGGTGGCGGACACCAGCCACGTCAGCAGCGCCACCACCAGCCAGGGGACGGCGGCGCGCAAGCGGCTGCGCATCCCGCCCGTCGTCCGGCTGTGGGCGTCCCGAGGCGACGCCGACGACACCTCAGTACGCCCCATGTGAGGACAGAACCGCCTTGCCGGTGCGCAGGAGGATGCTCAGGTCGCGGAGCATCGACCAGTTGTCGATGTAATACAGATCCAGACGGATGGTTTCCTCCCAGGGCAGATCCGAACGTCCGGAGATCTGCCACAGCCCGGTCATTCCCGGCCGTACCCGCAGACGCTGGTACTCATCCGCCGTGTATTGAGCGACTTCCCGCGGCAGCGGCGGCCGCGGCCCGACCAGGCTCATGTCGCCGCGCAGCACATTGATGAGCTGGGGCAACTCGTCGAGCGAGTAACGGCGGATGAAGGCGCCCACGCGCGTCACCCGCGGATCGTCCGCTAACTTGAACATGACCGAGTTTGTGTCATGGCCGCCCTCAAGGTCCGCCAGCTGCTCCTCGGCGTCCACCACCATGGAGCGGAACTTGAGCATGGTGAAGTGCTTGCCGTCGCGTCCCACCCGTTCTTGGCGGAAGAGCGCCGGACCGCCGTCGCATTTGACGGCGAGTGCAAGGAGAAGCAGCAAGGGGGAGATCACAATGAGCCCCAGCCCGGAGCCGATGATGTCGAAGATCCGCTTGGAGGTGGACAGCGCCGCCTTGGCGTGGGAATCCTCAATGTAGACCAGGGGCATCCCGGCCACCGGGTGCATGCGCATGCGGTCTTCGGAGACATCCGCAAGTGAGGGCACGACCGCGAGCCGGGCATGGTGCCCGTCCAGTTGCCAGGCGTAGCGGCGGAAGTCGGTGGCCGATGACACCGAGTCGCCGGTGAACAGGACCAGGTCGATGTGTTGATGCTCAATGATCGTCATCAGCCGCGGATCCGGGTCCTGGCTGGCCTCGGACGGGGCGGCACTGTCTTGCAGACTGAGGGCGACGATGGGGCGCAGCCCCAGCCAGGATTCGCGCCGCAGAATGCGGGCGATGTCGTCGGTCTGCTCCGGGCTGCCCACCAGGAGAACCAGCTGGCCGCCGTGCTCGCGCTGGTAGAACCAGTGCAGAAAACGGCGCAGGAGGAATCGCCCCAGCAGCGCGAGCGGCACGGACAGGGCGAAGAACAAGACGAAGAAAGCGCGCGACAGGGGCGTATTGGTGAGGAAGAGCAGCAGCGCGGTGAAGGCCATGGCGAAGAACTGCGCGTTCATGACAGTCCGGTACAGCGCCGTGCCGGTGACCAGCCCCCGTGACGCATAACCGCCGAACAGGGCAATGATGACCACACCGGACAGCACAATGACGGGGCTCAGGGGCATGAGGATCGCATTGAGCGTGGCCTGGTCATTGAAGAAGGGGATGCGTTCACGCAGGTGGAGGGCCAGTGCCAGGGACGCGGACAGCAGCAGGGCGTCGAGCAGCACCATCCCGATCCTCACCAGGATCAGGAAGATCCGGTTCGTCATCGCCTACCACCAGCTTTGTGCCCCGGTGTCGGCGCGGCCAGCGCAGCCACCTCGGCGTGCAGGGCGGTGGCGAAGCGTTCTTCGGAGAAGCCCGCTCCGTGCGCCCGGATCGCCTCTGCCTCCCAGTGGCGGTTCCCGGCCCGCTCCACCGCGTCGACGACGGCCGCCGGCGTCGCCTCCTCCAGGAACAGTCCCGTTGTCCCCTCCTTGACCGTGTCGAGGTACCCGCCGCCGCGCAGGGCCAGCACCGGCGTGCCGAAGGCATAAGCCTCCAACGGCGTGAGACCGAAGTCTTCGAAGGACGGTGCCAGCAGGGCAGTGGCGTGCGCGTAGGCCCAGCGCATCTGCGCGTCGGACAGCCCCGCGAGCAGCCGGGCGTTGTCTGGCGCCATCGCCGCCAGGCGCTCCGCCTCCGGGCCGCGCCCGATGACGAGCACACGCTCCTGCGGCATCCGCCGGAAGGCCTCAAGCACGACGTCGACGTTCTTATACGGCATGAGTCGGGACACAACCAGGTGGAACCCGGGCCAGCCCGGACCCGCCCAGGCGGCGACCTCATCGATCGGGTCCTGTGCGGCCGCCGCGTCGAGACCCCCCGGCGGGAACAGCACCTTGGCATCGATCCCGTAGACGCGGGCGATTCGTTCGGCCACGATCGTCGAATTCGCCAGGTAACAGTCCGCGCGTCGGGCCGCCCGCCGATCCCAACGCAGCAGGGCGGGACGCAGCGCCGCCAGGCCGAGGGCGCGCACGCTCACCCGCGGGGCAGTGCCGAGGTACTGGTCGCGCAGATGCAGGAACCGCGCCGGGGAGTGGCAGTAGACCAGGCTGCGGCCCGTGGTGCGGAAGCCATGCGCCCAGCCGGTCGAGGAGGCCACCATGATGTCCGCATCCACCCGCATGGCTGTGGCGGCCGGAGCCAGCAGGGGCAGGGCGATGCGGTGGTCGCGGCGCAGTGGGGCCAGGTGGTTGAGGGGGCTTACGCGGATGTCCGCGTCGGCGAACTCGGGAAAGGTGCCCGCGGGCTCGTAGAGGGTGGTGTAGATCGGCGCGTCGGGGAAGGCCCGGTGCATCGCCAGGACGACGCGCTCGGCGCCGCCCCGCTGCGTGAGGTAGTCGTGGGCGATGGCGACTCGGGGAGAAGCGGAGGTCGTGGACATGACAGACGGCGTGACAGTGGACATGAACCGCTCCTCAGAAACGCGCCACAACGGACTCGGCATGTGCATAACCGGCGAGGGCGGCGGACTCCACCGCCAGGGCGACGAGCTTCTCCCCGACCGGAGTCGGTACCAGGGGCAGAGCCTGGTCGATACGGGAGGCAAGCGCCTCGAAGCGTCCCTCGGCACCCAGGCGTTCGACCGTGCCAACGAGCGCGGCCCACCAGCCGTCGCCGGCGGTCGGGGCGGGCAGGGCCTGGCTGTGAAGCGCGTCGAAAGTGCGCCGCGCCGCCCCGGAGTGGTAGGCGCGCAGTGTACGGGAGCGGGCGGACGTGGCCGCTCCGTGGTGAAGCGTCTCAAGTTCGGGGGCGAGCACCACGGCGATACCGGCCGTGTGGAGGCGGTAGCCGTAGTCGACGTCCTCCCAGCCGTAGTGCTGATAGGCGGGGTCGTAGCCGCCCAGACGCTCCCATGTGGCGCGGGTGACCGAGCAATTCGCCGCCCAATGCCGCCACGGGGGCACCACCCCGGCGTAGGAGTCAGCCAGGCTGCGCCGCACGCGCGTGCGCCCGTAGGCGCGCGCGTAGGCATTGTTGGGCAGGACATCACGGGTCAGCCCCACCACCCCGATAGGGGAGGGCGCCGCCCGGTGGCGGGCGATGTGCCCGGAGACGTAGTCGGGCCCCGGCTCAAGGTCGTCGTCGCAGCGCACAAGGACCTCGCCGCGTGCGGTGTTAAAACCGGCGTTGAGCGCGGCCACGCGCCCCTGGTTCTTCTCGAGGACGAGCGCGCGCACGGGCACGCCGGCAGCGGCCGCCGCCTCGACGAGGGCAGGGGAGTCATCCACGCGCCCGTCGACGACGACGAGGGCCTCGAAGTCATCGGTGTCCTGGCGGGCGAGCGCCTCGAGCAGAACCGGCAGCCTGTCCGCACCCCGATACGAGGGAATGACGAGGGAGGCGACGGGATGGGCGGAACGGGCCGGGCTCATGCGGCGCCTCCCGCGGGCAGGACGTCCATGAGAAGGAAACGCAGATGCCGCAGTCCGGCCGCCGGGGAGAACCGCTCCTCCCAGCGCTCATACATGCGCTGCACGACGGCGGCGGTCTGAGCGGCCGGCGCCGTCGCGAGCCGAGCAATCATCGCGGCGAGGTCCGCGACGCTGCCCGCGTGGCTGAGCCACGGGTAGTCCGCCCCCACCACCTCGGGCAGCGCGCCCGCGTCGGAGACGATGAAGGGGACGCGCGCGCTCATGGCCTCGGCGGCCATGAGCCCGAAGGTCTCTTCCTGCACGGAGGGGAACACGGCCATATCCACGCGCGCGAAGAACTCCGCCCGGTCCATCCACCCCGGACGCTCCACCAGGTGGGCGACGGGCGCCAGCGCCGCCTCCACCACCGCTCGGTCCGCTTCGGGGACGAAGCGGGGTTCGCCCGCGAGCAGCAGGCGGTAGCGGCCCGGGGCTGCGGCGTCGAGCGCCGCCAGGGCCTGGGCGAGGACCACCACGCCCTTACTCGGGCTGAGACGGCCCAGGAAACCGAGAGTGACGGGTGCGTCGGTGGGCGGGTTCAATCCGCGAGACTGCGCCACCACGGGCACCGGCTCCACCCAGTTCGGCAGCACCTGCGCCCCGGGGAAGTGCCTGGCCATGGACCAGGACGGCACCAGGGTGACGAGCGCCCCTGCGCCAGCCAGCCGCCCCGCTGCCACGTGGGCCAACGACGGCGCCTGGTGGAGGTGGACGATCCGGTTGGGGCGGCCCGTCGTCGCCAGGGCCGGGACATGCCCGTTGCACCACAGCACGCCCTGCCGTCGGGCCGCATCCCAGCGGCGCAGGCCGGCCAGGTATTCCCGGCGGGAGGAGCCGCGAATCGCCGTCGTTGGCAGCCCCATCCGGGCGGCCGCGACGCCAACACCGTCGGCATGGGCGGGGGCGACTACGGCCACTTCGTGACCGAGCTCCCGCAGCGCGGAGGCGAGGGCGAGCAGCATGACCTCCCCGCCACCGATCTCGGCGTTGTTGGCGGCCAGGGTGATGCGGGTCATGCGAAGCACCCCCGGTAGACGTCCACCACGCGTGCGCACATCTGGGCCACGCTCGGCCAGGAGCCCAACGACGGGCGGGCCGAGAGCTCCAGCCCCTGGATTTCCAGGTGCGCGGCCAGACCGCGCAGGTCGTCGGCCGCAACCAGGCAGCGTGTCGGCAGGATCTCCGGGTTGCCGCCCACCGGCGTGGCTACGACCCCCAGGCCCGCCGCCACGGCGTCCAGCAGCGAGTAGGAGCAGTTCTCCCAAACGGACAGCTGGGCGAGCACATCGTGGGAGGCGAGGGCCGCGGCGGCGTCGAGGAAGCCAGGGAAGGTCACCGAGTCACCCAGCCCGAGCGCCTGGACACTGCGGCGCAGCGCCGGCTCCTCCACACCGGTGCCGGCGACCGTGAGCCGTGCCTCCCGATGATCGCGGTGGAGGAGGGAGAAGGCCTTGAGCAGCTCGCCGATGCGCTTCTCCGGGGCCAGACGGGCCAGGGAGAGGATCCGCAGCCCCGGCTTGCGGGCCTGGCGGGCGGCGACGACGTCGACCCCGTTGGGGATGACAACGATGTCGCGGCGGGGGTGCCAGGTGACACGCATGGCGTCGGCGGTGGCCCGGGAGACGGCGATGAGTGCGTCGAAGCGCTCGCAGCGGGCCGTGTGGACGGCCGCCATGAGACGACGCCGGGACGCGGAGGCGTGGTAGACGGCGTCATGCCCCGGGGCGGCAATGCCGTGCTCGGTGGACACCAGGCGCACCGGCCAGGAGACGGGGATGGCCAGGGCGGCGGCGATATCCGCCCAGGCCAGATGCGTGTGGAGAACTGCCGGGCGCAGGGTGCGCACCGCGTGGCGCAGGCTGCCCACCGAGGCGCGCAGCCCTGCCTGCGGGCCGAAGGGCTCAGCCAGCACCGGGGTGCCCTGGGCCCGCAGCGCATCGGCGAGCGGGCCCGGCGGGCACAGCACCACCAAGCGGGTGCGCGGCAGCCCGACCCGGGCCACGTCGAGGACGTGGCGGGCCACGCCGCCCAGCTCCGCCACCGGCACCGCCCACAGGGCGATCGGCGCATGACCGGCGACACCCCGGTAGGCCGGGGCGGCCGCGATCGTCATAGGTACCGCTCCAGACGGTCCAGACCCACCCAGAAGCCCTCGCCGTTGTTCACGTGCCCCATCCAAATCTCCGGGATGAACGACACGCCCGGAGCGAGACGGTCGAGTTGCTCGGCGAGCTCGGGCCAGTCGACGTCGCCCTCCTCTACCTGGACGCCCTCGCCGTCCACGCCCTTGCCGTCCACAATGTGCAGGTGCGTGGCCAGGGGCGCCAAGATCTCCGTGTACTCGCGCAAGGGGCGGTGCTCGTGGTTGGCCGACAGCATCGAGTGGGAGATGTCGTAGGTGATGCCCAGACCCGAGCGCTCCACGAAGTCGGCCAGCGCCTCCGGGCTCATGAACAGGTTGTGGTACTTCTGCCCGCCCAGCAGCCACGGGAAGGGCGGCAGGGTCTGCGGGGCCAGGCGAACCCCAGAGTGGTCCACGCGTTTGAGTCCCTCAATGATCCGGTCGTACATGGCCGGCACCTCATCGGGGGAGACGAAACCGTTGTCGGTGAAGCCGCCCAGGGTTGCGATGAACACCGGGTCCTCAGCCTGGGTGAAGTAGGGGCGCAGGGAGCGGGTGACGTCGATGGTGCGCTGCAGCTCCCGGATGGAGCGTTCCCAGACCGCGTCGTCCCGAGAGGCGAGGTCGAGGATGAAGTCACCGCTGAACAGGTCCGGCAGGTGGCAGGTGTAGCCCATGGGCAGGGGCGTCTGCGCGAAGTCCGCGAACACCTCCTCCACATCCATGTCCAGGTCCTTGTAGGAGTAGTGGAACTCCAGGAAGTCCGGCTGGGCGCCGGCATCGAGGATGGAGCGGAAGTCGTGATAGCGCACGGGCACGCCCCAAGGACGGCGGAAGGAGTAGGCGCGGGGACGGGCCGGGGAATCGGAGATGTCCCCCTCGTAGAAGAAGTCCCCGGCGGCGACATCGCGCACCGCCAGGCGCCCCACCAGACGAGGCCGGGCATTGGGCTGCAGCCCCCGCCCGGGACTCTTGACGTCGACGTCGCCCTCCTCGATCCGCTCCCCGGCGGTGATATCGCGCGCCGCGACGAGGGACTTGGCGAGGTTGGCCCGGTTCATGAACTCGCCGGGTGCCACGGTACGCGGATCGTCCGAGCCCAAAGCCGCCTCGACGTCGCGGAGCTGGCGGACCATCGCAGCGAATTCGTCCGGGAGCAGCGAGACCTTGTGGTCGTTGCCCTCCAGGTTGCGGTCGGTCGTGAAGTGCTTCTCAATGATGCTGGCGCCCAGGGCCACCGCCGCCATGGGCACGTGATAGCCGCGCTCGTGGCCCGAGTAGCCCACGGGGCAGTCCCCGATCTCCGCTAGACGGCGCATGTACCGCAGGTTGACGTCCTTGAAGGGCGCCGGGTAGGAAGACTGGCACTGCAACAGCGCGTAGGCGGCGGAGTAGCGCCGGATGAGGGCCACGGATTCGCGAATCTCCGCCTCGGTGCTCATTCCGGTGGACACGATCAGCGGCAGCCCTTCGCGGGCGGCGGCGCGCAGCAGCTCGTGGTTGGTCAGGTCCGCCGAGGCGATCTTGACGGCGTCGATGCCGTACTCGAGCAGGACGTCGAGGCTGGGCAGATCCCAGGGGGTGCACATGAGGTCGATGCCGCGCTCGCGGCAGTGATCGAAGACCTTGACCATGGTTGCGGCGGGCAGTGAGAAGCGGGTGAGCAGATCCAGGGTGTACTGGGCGCCCAGGTCCTCCCCGGCGGTGATACGGCCCGAGGCGCCCCGGTAGAGGGCGTCCATGTCCCGCAGCTGGAATTTCACGCAGTCGGCGCCGGCGTCCACGGCGAGGTCCACCAGCTCGATGGCGCGCGCATACTCGCCCTGATGGTTGTTGCCGATCTCGGCGATGACGTAAACCGGCTGCCCCTCGCCCACCCGGTGGGAGCCGACCGTGAAGGACTCGTTGCCGGGGTGGGCTACGCCCGTCACCCGGCCGCGCTCATCCAGGATGGGCACCAGCGTGACGCCGTCGCGGAACAACCAGTCGAGTTCGTCGATGACGGTCCCCTCCGTGACTGAACGGGGGGTGCGGTTGGCCACCTGGAGCGCGGGGACGTCGAGGTCGGCGTGCCCGGAGGTGAGCCAGCGACGCACGTCTCCGTCCGTGAGAGAGCCGACCAGCCGGCCGTGCTCATCCACGAGGAAGATGGTGCGCGCCTTGTTGGCATTGATCTTATTGAGCGCCGTGAGGAGGGAGTCCTCTGCGAAGACGATGTAGGGGGTGACAGAGCGATCGATGCTCATGCGAGACCTTCCTGCTGGCGCATCTGGATGAGGGTTTTTCCGGCGAGTTCGAGGTCCAGCGGGCTGTCAATATCAATGCCCTCGACCTCGTCCATAATGAATAGGCCGACCGTTCCGCCGATCCGGTTATTGCGCTCGTAGTAGACCCAGGGACGGGTGACGTACAGCGACCCCGTCTCCCGGTAGCGCATGTGATCTGCGGTGAGTTCCTGACGCCGCGGGCGGCGATCGACGTCATAGTCCGCGGTGGGGCCGTGACCGTCACGGGCGGTCCACCACAAGAAAGGCGTTTGGGGAACGACGCCGATGAGGGAATCGACGCCGGTGTCCTCGGCCTGGGCAATGGCGCGATCAATGGTGCCGGGACGGCGCACCGGAGAGGTGGCCTGGAGCAACATGACATGCTCGGGCGTGTAATCGCGCGCGGCGAGGACGTCCAAGGCGTGGAGGATGACCGGTTCGGTGGCGGTGGTGTCCTGCGCGAGCTCGACGGGGCGGTCGATCACCTCGGCGCCGGCGGTGCGCGCCACGTCGGCGATCTCGGCGTCCTCGGTGGACACCACCGTGCGCACATCCCGGGTAGCGGCAAGGGCCTGCTCAATGGTCCACACGAGAAGGGGCTTGCCGCCGACTTCGCGTAAGTTCTTACGGGGGATTCCCTTGGAACCGCCGCGGACAGGAATGACGGCCAATGTGCTCATGTGGAGGTTGTGCCTTTTGCTCGAATAGTTACGGACTGAGAGAAGTACGTGCGATGACAGCTGCGGGCTCGGCGCCGGAAACAAGCGGATATGACGTAGGTGCGTCATACCAGGGGGACATGTTATAGCGCGTCTGGAAACCGACTAGCCACGAGGGTGCGTCCATTGCATAACACCAGGCGGGGATACCACGGGCGGCGGCCTCAAGGATCCCCGTGGAGAACACCGAAACCACGGGCGAGGCGGTGCGGAACAGCGGGGTGTCGGAGCGGTCGATGTCAATGCCACGGTGCTCCCAGCGGGCGTGGGTGAGGCGGGAGAGACGGTCACGCTCGGAAGGATGGGGACGATAGCGGGCGCCGGTGGTGGTGCAGAAATGCTCGCTCACGCGGGTCATGTAGCGCCGGCCCAGCTCGACGCCGTGCAGCTGGCCGAGAAACGTGGGGCGCGCGTCGACGGCGACCGCGATGCGCGGCTCTTGCGCTGCCCGCCACAACAGCTGGGAGCCGACGACCTCATAGGTGATGTCGGTGCGGCCCGAGGCCCAGAAAGCGGCGTCGGCGGCGGACCAGGCGAGCAGGTGAGCGCCGGCGGGCAGGGGGGCCATGAAGGGAGTGAGCAGGCCGTGCTGGACCACGATGAAGCGGGCCCCGCGGCGTTGGGCCCAGCGGTAAGCACCGGCCCCCAGCGGCAGGTAGTGGCCCACGGCCAGGACGCTGTGCACGGTCTCCAGACGCTCGGACACGCTCCCCGCGGTCAGCGGCACCGTGGTCCACGCATCGCCGTCGCCGGGCAGGTGGGGCACCACCGCGGCGGGGCTGACGACGGCGACATCCGTCCCCTCGGCCAGCATATGGGCGAGGGGCGCGAGCAGCGCGGCCCGCTGGGAGGAGGTGGGGGCGTCAACGACGACGAGCACCTGCGGGCAGGTGCCATGCAGGCTGAGGACGTCGTCAGGGATGGCGGGGCGGCCCAGGGCGGTGCGTACGCCGTCGACGACGGCGGCCTTGGCGCGGCGCGCACGGTGGTGGGAGCCCTCCCAGCGACGCCAGGCGCCCAGGTCGTAGGGGTGGACGAGCCCGTCCACGGGTACGGCGGGGGTCATATCAGCTCCACAGAGTCTCAAGCAGGGCGGCGCGGTGGTCGAAGGTGTGCAGGGCCAGGACGGCTTCACCA
>NZ_JAWDJJ010000057.1:0-3656 GCF_032465695.1 Actinomyces sp. MRS3W | reverse complement strand
AATGTGTATAAGAGAACATCCTTCCAGTACTCGTTCGTCGTTCCACCGTAGGACGCCGCGCGCTGGAGGACGGCATCCACTCCGGCAGCCTCACGCCGGTCCGACGCGATGCCTACATCCGCATCCCACCCGATGCCGCAGCATGGGAGCGGCAGGCCGTCACCCACATGGCCCTGCTTGAAACCGTCCGTACCGACGAGCTCACCGGCGTCATCGTCTTAGAAAGCGCGGTGGTGCTTCACGGCGCGGCCACCTGGCGTGTTCCGCGCTCGCTGCACCTGGCCGTCCCGTATCACGTCTCCGGGCTGCGCCGACCCGCCACACGGCGCGACCCCTCACGCCCGCCAGGTCGCGATCTCGGCCCGCTCGACCGTCGTCGGGCACTCTCGGCGCGTCCACTGCGTCGGCACCGCTTTGAGATTCCCGACGACGACGTCGTCATCATCGGCGGGCTGCGCGTGACCGGAATCGAACGCACGCTGGAAGACTGCGCGCGATTTCTCGAACCAGATGCGGCGCTGGTTGCCGTCGATTCGCTGCTGGCGGTGGCCGCGGGGGCGCTGCCGCCAACCACCGCCGCCGGCTCAGGACACGACGCCGTCGGCCGTCCCTGGGACCGCGCTGTGGAGATCAATCGGAAGGCGAACGCCTTGCGGAGGCGGGTGCTGGCCAGGCTGGATGGCCGCCGCGGCGAACGCGGAGTGCGGCGGGCACGAGCTGTTATCGAAGCCGCCACCCCCTGGAGCCAGTCGCCCTATGAGACGGAGCTGCGCCGTATCTGCCTGGTCAATGGGATGACGTCACCGGTGCCTCAGATGCCATTGCGCACCGAAGTCACCACCTTCTACGCCGACCTCGGCTGGTGGGACCTGCGCAGGGCCGCCGAGGTAGATGGCCTGGTCAAGCTGCGCCACGATGCCGACGCCGTCCTCGCCCAGCGGGCTGCGCGCGACGAGGTTTTCGCCGACCGCGGCTTCGAGATCGCACACTTCTCACCGGATGACGTGCGTGACACCGACCGCGCGCTGGAGAAACTGCACGATTTGCTGCCCCGCACGGCATGCGAGGGTCGTCCGGTCATCGGATTGCGCACCAAGCGGGAGCGCCCGCGCGCCGCACGCTGATCATCCGCCGGTGCCCGCCCGCGGCTCTGGAAGGACGGCCCGCCAGCCACGGGTGTTCCGTCGTTCTCGTCATTAGTGCCGGTCTCGGCACGTCATTAGTGCCGGTTTCGGCACGTCATTAGTGCCGGTTTCGGCACGTCATTAGTGCCGATTTCGGTGAAGGGGTGGTGAGCGGGCGGCTCAGTGGTCGCCGCCGCCGAGCTGTTCCAGGACGTGCGGCACAAGCGGGCCGACGACGGCGATCGTGTCCTTGACGCCGCCGCGCGAGCCGGGAGCATTGACGACCAGGACGCCGTCGCTGCCACGACCGGTCACCCCCACGAGGCCACGCGACAGACTCGACAGCGGCGTGTGGGTCAAACCGTAAGCGCGGATCTGCGCCTCAATTCCCTCCAGCCGCACGTCCAGCAACGGGGCCGTGCCCTCGGGAGTGAGATCGCGTGGCGTCACCCCGGTACCACCGGTGGTGAGCACCACCCGGGCGCCGTCGGCCATGGCTTCCCGAATCGCTGCGCGCACCGGCTCCTCCCCGTCGGGCACCACCCGCACGGCGTCGACAATGACGTCGTGCTGGCGCAGTAGTCGCGCCGCCAAAGGCCCGGAAACGTCCTCGCGCTCGCCGCTCACGCAACGATCGGACACCGTGATGACCGCGCCCTTGACCGGCTCGGGCAGAGGGTGCAGGCCCTTCTGAGGAACAGGGGAAATGCCCTCAGCAGCCGAGGCAGAAGCGATTCCTCCGGCGGGCTCGGAGTTGGGCGAGGAATGATGGGGGCTGGGCTGGCTCATGGACGCCACGGTAATCGGCCGGACCGGCCCGTGCCGCAGCGCCGGCTCCGGAGCGCCCCGCCCCACCCGGCGTCCCGCCTCCGCTCGTCTGTATCCGCACCTCGCCGCCTCCGTCCCAAACCCTCACCGACCAGCAACGATGCGGCCATCCATATGTATTAGCTCACACGCCCCTTTCTTATTACGGGACCCGCCGGGTCAATTCGGCCCGCCGCACACGCCAGTCCACGCCAAAAGATCCACCCACAGCCGCGATCGTCCACCACTCAGGCATCATGAATGAATCGTCCGGGGGCTCTCCCGCAGGTGTCCCACCGGACGGCGTCGCCGGTCTGCCCGGCGGCTTCATTGCCCCACACCCCAGGAGTCTGCACACTATGAGTCAGCTAGACACCACCGGCCGGGTCCTGAACGGCTGGAATCCCGAGGAGCCGGAGCACTGGTCCGCGCCCATCGCCTGGCGCACGCTCATCATCACCACCTTCTCCCTGGTGATCGCGTTCTGCGTGTTCTTCCTCGTCTCCGCCATCGCCCCGAGGCTGAAGGACATCGGCTTCGACCTGACCGCGAGCCAGCTGTACTGGCTGACGGCGATGCCGGGGCTGTCCGGCGGACTCATCCGCCTGGTGTACATGTTCCTGCCGCCCATCGTCGGTACCCGCAAGCTCATCGGCATCTCCTCCCTGCTGTACCTCATCCCCATGCTGGGCTGGTTCGTGGCCGTGCAGAACACCTCCACCCCCTACGCCGTCCTGCTGCTGCTGTCCTTCCTGTGCGGCATCGGCGGCGGCACCTTCTCCGGCTACATGCCCTCCACCGGCTACTTCTTCCCCAAGCGGCTATCCGGCACCGCCCTCAACGTCCAGGCCGGACTGGGCAATCTGGGCATGTCCATCATCCAGATCCTGGGCCCCTGGCTCATGGGCTTCGGCCTGCTGGGTATCACCTTCATCGCCCCGCAGCGCACCGCCGACAACACCGAGCTGTTCGTCCACAACGCCGCGATCTTCTTCGTGCCCTGGGCGATTCTGGCGGCCATCCTGGCCTTCTGGCTGCTCAAGGATGTGCCGGTCAAGGCCAACTTCCGCCAACAGATCGACATCTTCTCCAACCCCGACACCTGGCTGATGACGCTGCTGTACGTGCTCACCTTCGGCCTGTTCTCCGGCTTCTCCGCACAGTTCGGCCTGCTCATCAACAACACCTTCGGACCGGACTCGACGCTGGCCGCATCGGGATACACCGACCTGCCTCGCGGCGCCACCTACGCCTTCCTCGGCCCCCTCATCGGCTCCCTCGTGCGCGTAGCCTGGGGGCCGCTGTGCGACCGGATCTCCGGCGCCTTCTGGACCTTCGTATCCGCCGTCGGCATGGCGGTGACACTCGGCTGGGCAGCCCTGTACCTCCACCCCAGCGACCCGTCAAGCTTCCGACCCTTCCTGTGGGTCATGCTGGCCATGTTCTTCTTCGCCGGTATCGGTAACGCGGGCACCTTCAAGCAGATGCCCATGATCATGCCCCAGCGGCAGGCGGGCGGTGCCATTGGCTTCACCGCCGCCGTCGCCTGCTTCGGGCCGTTCTTCGTCGGCGTGGCCCTGTCGGCCATGGACGCCGCCACCTGGTTCTGGATCTGCGCCGTCTACTCGGCACTGTGCGCCGTCATCTGCTGGGTGCGCTACGCACGTCCCGGCGCCCCCTTCCCCGGGTGAGCCCGCGCCGCTCGCCCCACCCACTTCATAACCC
>NZ_JAWDJJ010000056.1:0-1982 GCF_032465695.1 Actinomyces sp. MRS3W | reverse complement strand
GGCGTCAGGGGCAGGACCTCCCCGATCTGCCCGTCGCCGTCGCGGCGCAGCAGGACCTGCCGACCGGCCTGGGAGGCGCGCTGCTCCACCCAGTAGGTGTCCCCGCCGTCCACACGCACCTGGGACAGGGAGAGCGTGCGGGTGGTGATGGTGCCGGGGGTGATCGGGGAGGGCCAGGTCCCGTACGGCGCTGTCGTGCTCATCGTTCCTCCTTCAAGGCGGTGCGGTCGGTCGCGGGCTTGCCGGCGGCGGGCCACCCGACCTGGGTCAACCCTACGTGGTTCCTGCGGGTCAAAGCCCCCAGGACCGGCCGGGAGCGCATATGCTGAGATGTCGCGCCGGCGTGGCGAGCCTGCGGGCGACGCCACCTGAAGGCTAGGACAAAGGAGGAACTGCGCCGATGAGCGAAGAGACTGCTGGCGTCGGCGCCGACGGGAGGACGCCCCCGGTCCTGCCCGATACCCCCCTGTTGTCCCGGATTCACCGTCCCGCGGATCTGCGTCGACTCACCAGCGAGGAGGTGGAGGCGCTGGCCGCCGAGATCCGTCGTTACCTGGTGGCGACGGTGGCGCGCACGGGCGGACATCTGGGCCCCAACCTCGGGGTTGTGGAGCTCACACTCGCCCTGCACCGCACCTTCCGCTCCCCGCGCGACACGATCGTGTTCGACACCGGCCACCAGGCCTACGTCCACAAGCTGCTCACCGGCCGCCAGGACTTCAGCCAACTGCGCGAGCGCGGCGGCGTGTCCGGCTACCCCTCGCGGCAGGAGTCCATTCACGACGTCGTGGAGAACTCCCATGCCTCCACGGCACTGTCCTGGGCCGACGGCATCGCCCGCGCCAACCACCTGCAGGGGCGCGAGCAGCGCCACATCGTCGCCGTCATCGGCGACGGCGCCCTCACCGGCGGCATGGCGTGGGAGGCGCTCAACAACATTGCCGATTCCGCCGACAAGCATTTGGTCATCGTCGTCAATGACAACGGCCGCTCCTACGCCCCCACCATTGGGGGACTAGCCCACCACCTGGATGCGCTGCGCACCAATCCCGGATATGAGCGCATGCTGTCGGGCATCAAGCACACCTTGCTGGCTCAGGGGGCTCCCGGGCGGGCGGCCTTCGATGCCCTGCACGGGATGAAACGCGGGCTCAAGGACATTCTGGTGCCCTCGGCCTTCTTCGAGGACCTCGGCATCAAGTACACCGGACCGGTGGACGGTCACGACGAGACCGCGCTCGAGTTCGCCCTCACTCGCGCCCGCGAGTACACCGATCCGGTCATTGTGCATGTCATCACCCAGAAGGGGCGCGGGTACACCCCGGCGGAGGAAGACACCGCGGACCGCTTCCACGCGGTCGGGCGCATTCATCCCGAGACCGGTCTGCCGGTGGTGCCCTCCCGCTTCGGCTGGACGGCCGTTGTGGCCGAGGAATTGCTGGAGCTCGCCCGCGGTGACGAGCGGATCGTCGGTATCACCGCCGCCATGCAGCAGCCGGTCGGTCTCAAGCCGCTGGCCGACGCCATGCCCGAGCGTGTTGTCGACGTCGGCATCGCCGAGCAGCATGCCCTGACCTCCGCCGCGGGAATGGCCTTCGCGGGGATGCACCCCGTGGTTGCTCTGTACGCCACCTTCCTCAACCGGGCCTTCGATCAGGTGCTCATGGACGTGGGGCTGCACCGGGCGGGAGTAACCATTCTGCTGGACCGCGCCGGGATCACCGGCACCGACGGCGCCAGCCACAACGGCATGTGGGACATGGCCCTGCTCGCGCACGTGCCCGGCCTGCACCTGGCCGCGCCCCGGGACGAGGCCACGCTGCGCCAGGCGCTGAGAGTCGCGGCGGGCGTGGACGACGCCCCGACCGTGGTGCGTTACCCCAAGGGTTCTTTGCCTGCCCCGCTGCCGGCCGTGCGTACCGTGGGGGAGGACGACGGCCCCTTCGGCGCCGTGGACATCCTGCTTGAGACGGCGGGGGAGC
>NZ_JAWDJJ010000055.1:0-1781 GCF_032465695.1 Actinomyces sp. MRS3W | reverse complement strand
CCCGCCGCGAGCCCACGTCGTCGCCATGACCGGAGCCCGCGGCGGCCTCGGCACCAGCACCTTCCTGCTCCACCTGGCCCGCGCCTGCAACGCCCGCGGACTCGCAGTCGCCCTCATCGACGCCGACCCCGCCGGCGGGCTCGGGCTGCTCATGGGCGACGCCGTACTGCCCGGCCTGCGCTGGGCCGACCTGCCCGCCGAGGAATCCGCATTCCGGCCGGAGCGACTCATCACCGCCCTGCCGAGTTGGCTGGGCATGCCGGTCCTCACCGGCGACGGGCGCGGCGGCGCCCGCAATCCGCAGCAGTTGCAACCCGTCCTGCAGGCACTGCGCGCCCAGCATGACCTGGTCCTGATCGATCTGCCCCGAGGCGTCCTTCCGCCCGCGGGCGCGACGGTCATGCTGGTGTCCGGGCTCGACCTGCGCTCGGCCGTGGCTGCGGAGGCGCTGGCCGCCCGATTCCGCAGCTCGACGGCGCCGGGCGCCCTAATGCCCGGCCTGTCCACCTCGCCCGGCCTGTCGACCCCGCCCGGCCAATCCTCCGGCGCCCTGGCTGTCGATTCGCCAGACTCGATGCCTGGTCGACCCGTGTCGCCCACCACGGTGCTCACGGTGGTCCGCAAAATCGGTGAGGACGTGACCCCGGACGAACTCGCGCTCATGACCCGCACCGAGGTCATCGCCGTCATCCCGCATGAACGCGCCGTGGCGCAGCGCATCGCCCGCGGCGACGACCCCACCCGGGGGCGAGGATCCATGCGCAATGAGGCGCGAGCCGTCGCCGACCGGCTGGCGGCGGCACTGGAAGCATCGGGCACGCCCCAGACCCGGGAGACACGTGCACCAGCCGGTAGGCCGGCCGGAGGCGCATGATGACCGGCATCCCGCTCCCCGCCGGCGCGCAGCCCGCTGGAGCACCCGCGAACCGCGACGAGCTCGCCCGCGTCCGCAGCGCGCTCGCCCGCGGCGCCAGCCTCGACGTCGCCGTCGGTTCGGGAGCCGACCCGACCACCGGGGCGGGCGGGCTGGCCCGGCTCACCCAGCACGTGCGCGCCGATATCGCGGGCGCCGGCCCCGTACTACAACCGCTGCTCGACCTCGACGGCGTCACCGACGTGCTCGTCGGCGCCGGCAACACCTGGATCGACCGCGGGCGCGGACTCGAAACCGTCAGCGAAGCCGCCCTGCCCGAGGGTGAGGCGCGCGCCCTCGCAGTGCGCATGGCCGCCGCCTGCGGGCGCCGACTGGACGACGCCAGCCCCGTCGTCGACGTGACCCTGCCCGACGGCACGCGGCTCAATGCGGTGCTGCCGCCACTGAGCGCCGACGGCACCCTCATCTGCTTGCGCACGGCGCGTCGCCGCGCCTTCACCCTGCCCGAATTGGTCGCCGTCGGCACCATCGCCCCCGGACTCGACGCCGTTCTGACGGCGCTGGTGGCCCGGCGCGCCAACTGCCTGGTCACCGGCGCCACCGGCACCGGCAAAACTACCCTGCTGGCCGCCCTGCTCGGCCTGGTGCCCGACGGCGAGCGGATCGTGTGCATTGAGGAGGCCAGCGAGCTGCGCCCCGACCACCCCCACGTCATTCACTTACAGGAGCGCGGTGAGAACATCCAGGGCGTGGGAGCCGTCCCCATGACCACCCTGGTGCGCACCGCGCTGCGCATGCGCCCGGACCGGATTGTGCTCGGCGAATGCCGCGGGCCCGAGGTCCGCGATGTGCTCACCGCTCTCAACACCGGCCACGAGGGCGGCTGGGCCACCCTCCACGCCAACTC
>NZ_JAWDJJ010000054.1:0-3018 GCF_032465695.1 Actinomyces sp. MRS3W | reverse complement strand
CTTGTAGCCCACGTGCAGTTCGTCGAAGGACGGCAGGAACAGGGTCCTCGCGGCGGCGCGCGCATGGGCCTCTAGCAGCTCGGGCAGGTCGGCGCGCAGGTAGAGCACCCGGCCCCGGTTCGCCCGCGTTGGCGGGCCGTCCAGAAGCGTCACCGTGCCGCGCAGCCCGCCCTCGGCCCGGGCCCGTGCCAGTGGCACGCGGGCGGCCGCGGGGTCGACCCGGTAGTCGGCGGCATTAGTGGTCTCGACGGCGTCTTCGAGTGCCCTGGCGCACTCGCTGACCGGCAGGGTGGTCCAGCGGGACAGGTCGGTCGCGTCAATGGGGCCGTGGCTGGTGGCATAGCGGCGGGCGATCTCCGCCAGGGCGGCGCGGTGTCCGCCGGTGCCGTGCGCGCCGCCGTCGCTTCCGCCCGGCCCGGTCTGCGCCCCGGGCAGGTTGCGGGCGTCGACGACGAGGTGCTCGTTGCCATATCTGGGCCCCTGCACGAGAATGCCCTCGCGCTGCAGCCGCACGAGAAGAACCCGCAGGAAAGAAGCCGCATCCGAGTCGGTGGAGGTCATCAGACCCTCCCGCTCCCAGGCCTCCACCAGCGCGGCCCGGCTCCGAGGCCCTCCCGCGGCGATGGCGTCAAGGGCGATGTCGGCTGCGCGGGACAGCACCGCCTCGGTCAGTCCCAGGTACTCCTCGCTGCGACGCGTCCACGCATCCGTGCGGTGCATGAGGGCGACCCGCAGCCAGTGGTGATCGGCGGCGGTGGTGATGTGGACGGTGCCGCGCATGGGCCAGGAACGCACCAGGCGGCCGGCGGCGAAGGCGGCCTCGACGTCGGCGCGCCGGGCACCGTCGGCACGGAGGATGAGGGCGTGCGGAATAGCGGATACCTGCTGTCCCTGCATGGCCAGCTGACGGCGCACCGCCTCGACGACGTCCGGGGCGCTGGTGGCGGGGGCCAGCCCCTGGGCGAGGATGCGCAGGTAGGACATTGCGCGCGGGGCGGTGGAGGGGTCAGAGGGCATGGTCAGATGCTAAGCGGACCGGGGCAGGTGCGGTACAGGCGAGGGGACGGCGCACCCGCCGCGATGCGGGCCGGCCCCGCGCCGACGGGGCGCGAGGGGCTGTCAGAACAGTCGGGAGGAGGGGTCGTCCAGGCCGCGCATGGCGTCGTAGTCGAGCACCACGCAGCGGATGCCGCGGTCCTCGGCAAGCACCCGCGCCTGCGGCTTGATCTGCTGGGCGGCGAAGATGCCGCGCACCGGGGTGAGCAGGGGGTCGCGGTCGAGCATGTCCAGGTAGCGGGTGAGCTGCTCAACGCCGTCGATACCGCCGACGCGTTTGATCTCGACGGCGACCGAGGCACCGTCGGCGTCCTTGGCCATGATGTCGACCGGGCCGATCGGGGTCGGGTACTCGCGGCGCACCAGCCGGTAACCGGGGCCGAGCACCTCGATCTGCTCGGCGAGCAGCTCCTGCAGATGCGCCTCGACCCCGTCCTTGGTCAGCCCGGGATCGACGCCGAGCTCGACGCTCGTGTCCGAGACGATGTCGAACAGACGGATGACCAGGCGGTCGTCGCTCTTGGCGGCGGTCACCTCCCAGCGGGCGGTGACGCCGACCTCGGCGTCCTCCGCGTTAGGGGCGCTCTCCACGAGCCGGGCCGGCGGGCTCATCCAGTTCAGCGGCTTGTAGGAGCCGCCGTCGGAATGAACCAGGACCGAGCCGTCGGCCTTGACCATGATGAGGCGGGTGGCCCGGGGCAGGTGGGCGTCCAGGCGGCCGGAGTAGTCCACGGAGCAGGAGGCAATGACGACGCGCACCGTGGCAGCTTACAGCGCCCAGCCGCCTGCGCGCTTTCCCCGCCCCTCACCGAAACCGGCACTAATAACGTACTGAGACCGACACAAATGACGTACCGAGACCGGCCGACCCGATTCGGAACGCGGTTAGTTCGCCCCGCCCGCGGACAGCGGGCCGTAGTACCAGGAGGCGGTCACCCCGCCGTCGGCCAGCACGTCGGTGCCGTTGATGTAACCGGCCTCGGGCCCCATAAGGAACCCGGCCAGCGCCGCGATCTCGTCGGGTGTGCCCGCGCGTCCGGCCGGGGAAAGCTCGAGCTGCTTGCGGTACCCGGCGCCGCGCGGGCCCTCGAGCTCGTCGCGCGCCAGTGGCGTGATGACGATGCCGGGGCTGATGGCGTTGATGCGGGCGCCGCGCTCACCCCAGGTGACGGCATTCGCCCGCACGCGCAGTCCGTTGGCCCGCTTGGACATCTGGTAGGCGTGCAGAGTGGAGGTGACGGAGCCGTCGGCGAGCAGCGGCAGGCTCAGCAGCTCGTCCACGGGCGTGGTGGCCAGCAGCGCATCCTGCTCGCGGGTGAGCGCGGGCATGCGGTAGCCGGACTGGCTGGAGATAACGACGCCGGAGCCGCCGGCCGCGATGATCTTGCCGAACTCCTCCAGCGCCACGGCGAAGCCGTACAGGTCCACCCGCAGGATGGTGGGGATGTCGGCCTGCGACGGCGAGACTCCGCCGGCGAGGATCACGCGGGTGACCGGCCCGAGCGAGGCGGCGTGCTGCGCCAGGGCACGGATGGAGGCGGGGTCGGCCAGGTCGGTCGTCGTCGCTTCGGCGCTGTAGCCGGCGTCGAGCAGTTGCTCGCGAACCTTCTGCGCGTTCTCGAGCCGCAGGTCGGCGACGACGATGTGACCCCCGTTGGTGACGCGACGGGCGATGGCGGTGCCGATGGCTCCGGCGCCGAGCAGGACGGTAACAGGACGTTGTGTACTCATAGCGTCAATTATCGGTCGACTTCGTCGCACTCGACAGCGTCGAAAGGAGCCCTACTGTCGGGGGTACTCGCACCCCCTCCCTCAGCCTGCGCATGACCGTTCCGATCTCCCGACGACGCCGCCCCATGCATCGTCTCTTCCAACTCGTCGATGCACCGCCAAGCGATCTGACCGGAGCCATCCCGACGCCGTATCATCCCGGCGCGGACTAGCTCAGAACAGGGTGGGCTG
>NZ_JAWDJJ010000053.1:0-3654 GCF_032465695.1 Actinomyces sp. MRS3W | reverse complement strand
GGACCTACACCATGCTCGGCACCGTCGAGCTGGGTGACCGGGTTGAGATCAGCGTGGAGCGCACCGGCCTGGTGGTCGGCGGCGGCCTGGTTCTCGAGGTCACCTGCCGGGTTGGCGATGAGGTTGTCTCCCGCGGCACCGCCGTGACCGAGCCGGAGCCCACCGCATACGTTTACCCCGGCCAGGGCATCCAGGCCCGTGGCATGGGCCTGGACGAGATGCGCATCTCCAAGGCCGCCCGTGAGGTCTGGGAGCGGGCCGACGCCCACACCCGCGCCGAGCTCGGCTTCTCCGTCATCGCGCTGGTCCGCGACAATCCCACGGAGATGACCGCCCGCGGCGTCACCTACCGGCACCCCGAGGGACTGCTCAACCTCACCCAGTTCACCCAGGTCGCCCTGGCCACAGTGGCCATGGCCACCACCGCCCGCATGGCCGAGGCCGGCGCCCTTGTGGAGTCCGCCGCCTTCGCCGGCCACTCGCTGGGCGAATACACCGCCCTGAGCGCCTACGGGCGGGTCATGTCGGTGGAGACGACCATCTCGATTGTCTTCCAGCGCGGATCCACCATGCACTCCCTGGTCCCGCGCGACGAGGTCGGCGCCTCCAACTACCGCATGGGTGCCCTGCGCCCGAACCAGGCGGGCATTGGCGCCAACGAGGTCGAGGACTACATCCGCGAGGTCTGCGAGTCCAGCGGGGAGTTCCTGCAGATCGTCAACTACAACCTCGCCGGCGTCCAGTACGCCGTGGCGGGCACCATCAAGGGACTCGAGGCCCTGGCCGCCGACGCCCGCGCCAAGGCCGCCGCCCGGGGCGGGAAGAACCCCTTCATGTACGTCCCCGGCATTGACGTGCCCTTCCACTCCGAGGTGCTGCGCCCGGGCGTGCCCGAGTTCCGCGAGCGGCTGCTCTCGCTCATCCCCATGGACCTGGACGTGACCCGCCTGGTGGGCCGCTACGTGCCCAACCTGGTGGCCCGCCCCTTCGAGCTGAGCGAGGACTTCGCCCGCGCCATCCTCGACGTCGTCCCCTCCGAGCCGGTCCGCGAGATCCTGAACGACTGGGAGCGGTGGGCCGGCCAGCCCACCGAGCTGGGCCGCCAGCTGCTGGTCGAGCTGCTCGCCTGGCAGTTCGCCTCCCCGGTCCGCTGGATTGAGACGCAGGACGTGCTGCTGTCCAGCCCCGAGCAGGGCGGCCTGGGCGTGGAGCACATCGTCGAGGTCGGCCTGGCCGCATCCCCGACGCTGGCCAATCTGGCCTCCCGCACGCTGGCGCTGCCGCAGCACGCCGGACGCCACGTGGTGGTGCACAACGCCCGCCGCGACGAGTCGCGCGTACTGGCCACCGACACCGACCCGGCGGTGGAGCTGGAGGAGGAATCCTTCGAGCTGCCTGCCGCGGAAGACGCCGCGGCCGCACCCGCCCCGGCGGCGCAGACACCCGCGGTCCCAACTCCGGCTGAGGCCGCGCCCGCCGCACCCGTGGCGAGCGCCCCGGCCGCGTCCGGTCCGGTCGCGGACCTGTCCTTCGGCGCCACCGACGCCCTCACGGTGCTGCTGGCGCACGCCGCCCGCATCCGTCCCGAGCAGATCGGCGCCACCGATACCACCGAGACACTCACCAACGGCGTGTCCTCGCGCCGCAACCAGCTGCTCATGGACCTGGGCACCGAACTGCAGTTGGCCAGCATTGACGGCGCCGCCGACGCCGACATGACCACGCTGGCCGGCATCGTCGCCAAGGGCGCTCCCGGCTACAAGCCCTTCGGGCCGGTGCTCGCCGATGCCACTCGCACCGGACTGGGACGCATCCTCGGCCCGTCCGGGGTGCGTGCCAATCGCATTGCCGATCGCGTGACCGGCACCTGGGGCTTGGGTGATGGCTGGGTCGCCCACGTGACCGCGGAGCTGTTCCTGGGGACCCGGGAGGGTGCCTCCATGCGCGGCGAGGACCTGGCCACGCTCGGTTCGTCCGCCCCGCTCACGTCCGCCAGCGCCGTGGACAAGCTCATCGACGCCGCGGTGCAGGCCGTCGCCGCCGACCACGGCGTCACCGTGGCCATGCCCAGCGCCGGTGGTGCCGGGGGAGCGGTGGTCGACTCCGCCGCCCTCGACGCCTTCGCCGAGCAGGTCACCGGCGCCGACGGGGTGCTGGCCACCACGGCACGCACCCTGCTGGATGCCCTCGGGCTGTCCGCCAAACAGACCGTCCCGGCCGATGCCGGCGACGAGGCGGCCGCTACCCGCGCCGCCATTGAGGCCATCGACGCCGAGCTCGGCACCGGCTGGGTCAAGTCCGTGACCCCGGCCTTCTCCGCCGACCGCGCCGTCCTCATCGACGACCGCTGGGCCACCGCCCGCGACGATCTGGCCCGACTCGGCAACGGCGACCTGCCGCTGCCGCAGGCCCGTCACCTGCTGACGCTGGAGCGCTTCGTCGGCCTGGGCACGGCGGTCGCCGACCAGGCCGCCTGGTGGGCCCGCCAGCTGCGTGCCGCCCAGGCCGCTGGGATCCCCGAGTCGGCCGAGCGCGCCGACATCGCCGAGGCGATTGCCGCGGCGGCCGCCCAGGCTCCCACCGCGGGCGCCGCCTCGGTGCGCTGGGCCGGCGACGTCGCCGTCGTCACCGGCCTCGCACCCAGTTCGATCGCCGCGGCGGTCGTCGGTGAGCTGCTCGCCGGCGGGGCCACCGTCGTGGCGACCAGCTCGCGGCTGACCCACGAGCGGCTGGCCTTCGCCACGAAGCTGTACCAGGAGCACGCCTCCTTCGGTGCCCGCCTGTGGATGGTCCCCGCCAACCTGGCCTCCTACCGTGACGTGGACGCCCTGGCCGACTGGATCGGCAACGACCAGACGGTGACCTCCGGCGGGACCACCCAGCTGGTCAAGGAGGCCCTGGTTCCCACCCTGCTGTTCCCCTTCGCGGCGCCGCGCGTGGTCGGCACCCTGGCCGACGCCGGCCCGGCCGCCGAGTCTCAGACCCGGCTGCTGCTGTGGAGCGTGGAGCGCACCATCGCGGCCCTGTCCGCCATCGGCACCGACACTCACGTCGACCACCGCCTGCACGTCGTCCTGCCCGGTTCCCCCAACCGCGGAACCTTCGGCGGCGACGGCGCCTACGGCGAGGTCAAGTCCGCGCTGGACGCCATCGTCAACCGCTGGAGCGCGGAGAAGAACTGGTCCGGGCGCGTCACGCTGGCCCACCCGCGTATCGGCTGGGTGCGCGGCACCGGCCTCATGGGCGGCAATGACCCGCTGGTCGCGGCCGTGGAGGCCGCCGGGGTGCGCACCTGGTCCACCCCGGAGATCGCCCGGGAACTGGTGGCCCTGTGCGACCCGCAGGTGCGCGAGCAGGCCACTACCGCCCCGGTGGCGGCGGACCTGACCGGTGGTCTGGGCGACGACATCGACCTGGTGGCGCTGCGCGAGAACGCCGTCACCGGCGTCTCCGCGCCGCAGTCCGCACCGCAGCCGGCCACCATTAAGGCGCTGCCGACCCCGCAGGTGCCGACCCAGCCCACCGCCCCCGACTGGGGCGAGGTGGACGCCGACCTCGACGACCTCGTCGTGGTCGTCTCCACCGGCGAGGTGTCCACCTGGGGTTCGGGACGCACCCGCCGCGAGGCGGAGCTGGGCATGACCGGCGGGGGCG
>NZ_JAWDJJ010000052.1:0-6763 GCF_032465695.1 Actinomyces sp. MRS3W | reverse complement strand
GTGCACGCGTGCCCGAACCGCCAGTGCCGGCGGACGTGGCGCCGCAAAACTTGGAGGCCTCAGCCAGGCGCGAGCTGCGCGCCCTGGGACGGGCGAACGCGGAGAATGTGGCGCGACACCTGGTGATGGTGCAACGACTACTGGACTCTGATCCGGAGCTGGCCTACGAGCACGCGCGTTATGCGGCGTCGCATGCCGGGCGCGTCGCGGTGGTGCGAGAGGCCACCGGAATCGCCGCCTATCTTTCCGGTCATTACGCTGAGGCACTGCGGGAGATCCGTGCTGCCAGACGGCTGTCGGGGCTGGATTTGCACCGCGCCATTGAGGCGGATTGTGAGCGCGCGCTGGGTCGCTACCAGCAGGCCCTCAAGGTTGCCAAGGAAGCGGATCCTAAACAGCTCGATGACGTGGAAGAGGCCGAGATCGCCATGGTGGTCTCGGGGGTACGTCACGATATGGGGCAGAGCGAGCTGGGACTGGTCGTCATTGAAGAGGCGATCATGATGTTCCGTGGCGATCGCGAAACACTGCGGCGGCTTCACTCCGTGCGCGCGGATCGGCTCGAAGAGCTTGGACGCACCGAAGAGGCAGCGAAGATCCGCGAGCGTATCGGTGAGGGGCAGCAGCCTGCCGAGACCGTCGAGGTCTACGACATTGAAGACGACTATGCCGATGACGTGACCCCTGTCGACGCGGTGGAGGACGCCGTCGAACCCGCCGAGGACGCCGAAGCCTGAAAGGAGGCGCCATGGAGAATCAGTTCCACAGCACCTCCGCTTTTCTGCGCGGTTGCCGCGAGCCCTTGGCAGCGGCCTACGACGTTGCGCTGCTTGATCTGGACGGGGTTTGCTTCGCCGGTGATGCGCGGGTGCCGCATGCTGCCGATGGCGCCAACGGCGCGCGCGAGTACGGGATGCGCTTGGTCTTCGTGACGAACAATGCGTCGCGCGCTCCGCAAGCTGTTGTCGACAAACTCGCTCACAACGACATTGTCGCCTCCGCCGGTGAGGTCTTCTCCGCCGCTATGGACGCAGCCGCGTTGCTGCACGAGCACCTGCCCGACGGCGCCTCGGTCTTCGTGATCGGCGGCGAAGGGCTGCGGCAGGCACTCACCGCTGAAGGGTTCACCGTCGTGGCCTCCGCGGAAGATGCGCCGGCCGCCGTCGTGCAGGGCTGGGATCCTTCCGTCGACTGGGCCATGATGTCCGAGGGACTGTACGCGATCACCAACGGTGCCCTGCACGTGGCCACCAACCTGGACGCCACCCTGCCCACCGAACGCGGCTTCGCCCTGGGCAACGGCAGTCTCGTTGCCGCCGTCGCCAACGCCTCCGGACGCCAGCCGCTTGCCGGCGGCAAGCCCTTCCCGGGCATGTATGAGCGCGCCCTGCAGCGTGCGGGCGGGACCAAGCCGCTGGCCGTCGGCGATCGACTCAACACCGACCACGTCGGCGCCCGTGCTGCAGACATCCCCGGGCTGCATGTGCTCACCGGGGTCAACACCGCCCGCGATGTGCTTGTAGCGGCCCCCGAGGAACGGCCCACCTACCTGCACACGGACTTGCGCGGCCTGCTTGAACCTCACCCCGAGCCGCGCCGCATATCCACAGAGGACGCCACCTGGTGGCAGGTCGGCGACGAGCGTTGGCGCGTGTCCGCCACCGGCGTGGAACGCCAGGGCGTTGGAATCCTCACCGCCGCATCCGCCGAGGTCACCCTGGACGGCTATCGCGCACTGGCATGCGCCCTGTGGGAGTACGCCGACGCTCATGACGGCCGCACCAACCCTCTCAACGTGCCCGAGCTCCGGGTCCTCACCTCATGAGTCACCCACGATGACCACCACATCTGAGCCGATGCCACGCCCCGCTCCGCCAGCCTCGCCTTCGTCCGCGCCGGCGGTGGACCTCGGCTCGCGGCTTGAGGCCGCCGCGGCCCTGCCACTGGATGAGCGCGCCGCGGAACTGGTCGCCATTCATGAAGCGCTAGCTGTGCAACTGCGCCGGACCGAGAGCTGATACCGCCGTATGGCAAGGCTCATTCGCATCGACTCCGAGCTCGTCCGGCGCGGGCTGGCTCACTCGCGCGCCCACGCGGCGCGACTCATCAACGACGGCCACGTCACCCTCGACGGGGCAGTGGTGACCAAGCCCGCTCGCCAGGTCAATCCTGCGCAGGCCATCGAGATCATCTCCCCGGATGCCGACGACTATGTCTCTCGGGGCGCACATAAGCTCGCGGGGGCGCTCGACGCCCTGGATGAGCGCAATCTGGCCCCGCGCATTGCGGGCCGTCGCTGTCTGGATGCCGGCGCCTCAACCGGCGGGTTCACGGATGTTCTGCTGCGTCGTGGTGCCGCGCGCGTCGTCGCTGTTGACGTGGGATATGGCCAGCTTGCCTGGTCGCTGCGCACCGACCCACGCGTGACGGTTCTGGAACGCACCAATGTGCGCACGCTTCAACCTGAGACGGTCGCGCCCGCTCCCGACCTCGTGGTCGGTGACCTGTCTTTCATCTCTTTGACGACCGTGCTGCCTGCTCTGGTCGGGGCCGCTGCCGACGACGCCGACCTGCTGCTCATGGTCAAGCCTCAGTTCGAGGTCGGCAAGGAGCGCCTTGGCCACGGGGGAGTGGTCCGCGATCCCGAGCTGCATGTCGACAGCGTGCTGGCCGTATGCGAGTGTGCTCATGGTCTGGGGCTGGGGATCGATGCCATCACCGCCTCGCCCCTACCCGGACCGGCCGGGAATGTCGAGTACTTTGTCAACTTGCACGCGGGGCGGGCCGGCGCCCCGACCGACCTGACCGGTGCGGCGCTTCAGGAAGAGGCCCGCCGCGCCGTCGCGACCGGCCCCGCCGGGCACAACCTCAACAAGCGCAATCGCCACCGGGAGGGAGGCACACATGACCACGGAAACGATCTCCGAAACGGCTCCTGAGCCCACCGTGAAGACCACGTCCACTCCCACCGCATCGCATGCGGCCGGGATCACCACCGAACCCAGCCAGCCGGCCCGCCGGCAACTCCGGCGCGTCATGGTCCTCCAGCGCGACCTCAATGACAAGCCCGTCCCACCGCACCGCAAGGCCGCCCCTACCGCCACCGCTGTCGCCCGGGCGGAGGCCGCCCTGCGCGCACACGGGGTCGAGCCCGTTGAACCTGGCTTCGACGGCGATGTCGACCTCGTCCTCGTAATGGGCGGGGATGGCACCATCTTGCGCGCCAGCGAGGCTGCCCGCGACCGGGACGTGCCGCTGCTGGGCATCAATACCGGGCACGTCGGCTTTCTCGCTGAGGCCGACCCCGACGCCGTCGAGCAGGTGGTCGCCGACCTCGTCGCCGGCAGATACACGGTCGACACCCGTATGACCATTGACGTCGAAGTACATGCCCCCGACGGTTCCGTCACTCGTGACTGGGCGCTCAACGAGGCTGCCCTGGAGAAGCGCGACCGGGCACGCATGGTCGAGGTCGCCGTCGGTGTCGACGGCCAGGCCGTCTCCTCCTTCGGCTGTGACGGGCTGGTCATGTCCACCCCGACGGGCTCGACCGCCTACGCCTACTCGGGCGGAGGGCCCGTCATCTGGCCCGAGGTCGAGGCGCTGCTGCTGGTGCCGCTGTCGGCACACGCCCTATTCACCCGTCCGCTCGTGGTCGGCCCCAACTCCCGTTTAGAAGTCGTCATTCACCACGCCGGCTTCGGCGGCGCTGAAGTGTGGTGCGACGGACGCCGTTGCCTCGACGCACCGACCGGATCGCGCATCTGTGTCACCCGTGCGCAGCGGCCGGTTCGCCTGGCTCGGCTCAACACCGCTCCTTTCGCCACCCGCCTGGTGCGCAAGTTCGACCTGCCCGTGGAGGGGTGGCGGACCGCGGAGGCGGCCGACGCGCTTCCAAGCCGGGGCGAGGCGCAGTGATCGAATCGCTTCATATTGAGAATCTCGGGGTCATCGAGAAGGCCGACCTGCTCCTCAGTCCGGGATTGACCGCCCTGACCGGGGAGACCGGGGCCGGTAAAACCATGGTGCTGACCTCGCTGGGACTGCTGCTGGGACAACGCGCCGAAACCACCATGGTCCGCACCGGGGCGCAGCGCGCCCTCGTGGAGGGCGCCTTCATCCTGTCTCCCGCTTCCCGCGCCGCCATGCGCGCCACCGAAGCCGGCGCCGAACTCGACGACGATCTACTCCTCGCCTCGCGCACCGTCCCTGCCGTCGGCCGCTCCCGAGCTCATCTGGGCGGCCGTGCCGTGCCCTCCACCGTCCTGGCGGACGTCGGCTCCCGGTTGGTCTCGGTGCATGGACAGGCCGACCAACTACGCTTGCGCTCCGCTTCCGCCCAGCGTGCCGCTCTCGATGGACTTGGCGGGAGCACGCATGCCGCCCTGTGCCGACGCTATGCCGAGGCCTACCGAGCCCGGAACCAGGCGGCCACGGCGCTGGAGCAGTGGCAGGCCGGTACCGAGGCCCGGGCTGCGGAGGCCGAAGATCTGCGCCGGTGGCTCACACAGCTGGAGGAGCTCTCCCCTGAGCCGGGAGAGGACGCCGCCCTGACCGTTGAGGCGGAGCGCCTCGACCATGCCGAGGATCTGCGCCGCGCCGCCACCACCGCCCGCACGGCACTGGTGGGTGACGAAGAGACGAGCGTTGACGCTCCCGACGTGGCCGCGCTCATCGCGGCGGCGCAAAGATCCCTCGACCATATTGCCGACGTCGACCCGGTCCTGGCGGCGCTCGCCGAACGCCTGCACCAGTTCAGCATTGTCGGCACCGATCTGGCTGGTGAACTGACCGACTACCTCGCCTCCCTCGACGCCGACCCCGCCCGCCTCGCTTGGGTTCAGGATCGCCGCGCCGAACTCACCCGCGCCCGCCGGGAGATTGGCGGTCCCAACACCCAGATCGACGACGTCGACGCCCTCCTCGCCTGGGGTGAGAACGCTGCCGCCCGGCTGGCCGAGCTCGAGGGCCCGCACGGCACCTCTGAGACTCTCAGCGAGAACCTTGCCGCGGCGGAACACGAGCTGGCAGCCGTCGCGCAGACGCTTTCCGCGGCCCGGCGGGGCCTCGCCGAGCGTCTTGAGAACGAGGTCAACACCGAGCTCGAGGGCCTGCAGATGAAAGACGCACGCCTCGTCGTCGACCTGCAACCGTGTCAACCCGGACCCACCGGCGCCGAAACAGTATCCCTGCTCCTGATCGCACACCCCGGTGCCCCGGCTCTGCCGCTCGGGAAAGGTGCCTCCGGAGGAGAACTATCCCGCATCATGCTGGCCCTGGAAGTGGTTCTGGCAGACAACGGGGCGGACCCGGCCCTCGCCAGCGCCCACCACCAACGCACCTTCGTCTTCGACGAGATCGACGCCGGCGTGGGGGGCCGCGCCGCCCGGGAGATCGGTCGGCGCCTGGCACGGCTCGCCCAAACTCACCAGGTGGTCGTAGTCACGCACCTGGCCCAGGTCGCCGCCTGGGCCGACACCCAGCTCGTGGTGCTCAAGGAACCCGTCACCCAGGCACCGCGGGATCCCGACGGTCCGCAGGAATCCGGGGAAGAGCAGCAGACCGTGCGCACGCGCGTTCTCGCCGTTGCCGGGCAGGCGCGGGTACGTGAACTTGCCCGCATGCTTTCCGGCCATGATGACTCAGACGCGGCCCTTCGGCATGCCGCTGAGTTGATCGATGAGGCACACGTGGCAGAATCCCAAGCGTGAGATTCCCGTTTCCGTTCCGCAAGCAGGCCCCGCCGGCACCGGACCGTCCCAGTGGCATGGTCCGGGTGGACGCGCGTACCAAGAAACTCACCAAACGACTCCAGGCCGGGGACATCGCCGTCATCGACCACGTCGACCTGGACCGCGTCGCCGCCGAGGCGCTGGTCGAGTGCAAGCCCGCAGCTGTCCTCAACGCCGCGCCGTCGGTGTCCGGCCGCTACCCGAACCTCGGCCCCGGAATCCTCATCGACGCCGGTATTCCGCTCGTCGACGACCTGGGCCCGGACATCATGCGGCTGCACGACGGACAACGCGTCACCATCGACCTCGATCCCGAATCCGAACACGCCGGCAGCGTCCGGGTTGAAGGACGCCTCGGGCATCGGCGCACGCACGTTTCCGGGGAAGCGGACGGCGACGGCGCTACCGCCAAGGACACCACCATCCTGGCCGAGGGCACCATGCAAACCCGGGAGAGTATTGATGCCCTCATGGAGGCGGCCAAGGAGGGGCTGTCCGTCCAGCTGGAGGCCTTCGCCGCCAACACCATGGAATACATGCGCGGCGAACGCGATTTGCTGCTTAACGGCGTCGGCATGCCGGACATTCGCACCCGCATGGGGGGCAAACACGTACTCGTCGTGGTGCGTGGTTACTCCTACAAGGAAGACCTCAAAGCCCTTAAACCTTACATTCGCGAGTACAAGCCCGTCATCATCGGTGTTGACGGCGGTGCGGATGCGGTCCTTGAAGCGGGGCTGAGACCCGACATGATCGTGGGCGATATGGACTCCGTCTCGGACAAGGCGCTCGGCTCCGGTGCGGAAATCATCGTCCACGCCTACCGTGACGGGCGCGCGCCGGGGCTGAAACGGGTGGAGGACCTGGGCGTGGAGCACACCGTGTTCGCCGCCACCGGCACCAGCGAGGACATCGCCATGCTGCTTGCGGATGAGGCCGGCGCCGAGCTCATCGTCGCTCTGGGCACACATGCCACGTTGCTGGAGTTCCTCGACAAGGGGCGCGCCGGCATGTCCTCCACCTTCCTCACC
>NZ_JAWDJJ010000051.1:0-2952 GCF_032465695.1 Actinomyces sp. MRS3W | reverse complement strand
GTCTGGGGGCGCGCCTGCGGGTACAGCGTCGGCGGCTGGGGCTGGGGAGCACCTGCGGGTGCCGCCGGCGCGCCCCCAGACGCGGCACCGGGCGCGGGGGCGGGTCCGGCGTCGGGAACGGCTGTGGGGATGAAGTCGACGCCGGGGCCGGAGCTGTTGGCGAGGTAGACGCGGGTCGGGCCGGTCACCAGGGCGCGACGCGTGTCCTGGCCGTCCACGAGCATGCCGTTGGTGCGCGAGATGCACTCGATGACCCAGCCCTCCGGCGTCGGCGAGACGCGCAGATGCTCACCGGAAACCGCATTGGAGGTGGAGACGACGACGTCGCACGTGGGCCGCCGGCCGACGATGAAGGCGGAGGTGAAGACGCGTGGCTGTTCGTAGGCGGGGGCGTTGGTCAGGCGCACTGCCAGTGCTGTGGGGGGCACGTGGATCCTTCCGGGATTGTGGGGCGAGAACTCACCAGCTTGGCCGAAACGATACCGTTGCCGGGCGGGGGCGGGCAGTGGTTTTCGACTCTGTCCAAGTGGGAAGTTCTGCCCACCGTGACGTACGCTGGGCCAGCAACGCCTCCGTAGCTCAATGGATAGAGCATCGGCCTTCTAATCCGCAGGTTCCCGGTTCGAGTCCGGGCGGGGGCACCAACGAAAACTCCATATGGCGCGGGAAACCACCCCTCCCCCACACCGAAACCGGCACTAATAACATGCCGAAACCGGCACAAATGACGTGCCGAGACCGGCCGATGTGGCGGCGGGCCGGGTCTAGACTCGGCGACCGTGAGTCGACAGATAACTACCTCCGATCCCCTGGTGTGGATCGACTGCGAGATGACGGGCCTCAACCTGGAGACGGACGCGCTCATCGAAGTGGCCGTCATCGTCACCGACTATGAGCTCAAGCCGCTGGGCGAGGGCATCGACGTCCTCATCAAGCCGCCGGCTGCGGCCCTGGAGCAGATGGGCGACTTCGTACGCGAGATGCACACCTCCTCCGGCCTGCTCAAGGAGCTGGAGCAGGGCCTGACGATGGAGGAGGCCACCCGCGCCGTCCTCGACCACGTCAAGTCCCTGGTGCCGGAGGCCGGTACCGCGCAGCTGGCCGGCAACTCGGTCGGCACCGATAAGGCGTTCCTGGCCCGGGACATGCCCGAGCTCATCGACTACCTGCACTACCGGATCGTCGACGTCTCCTCCATCAAGGAACTCGCCAAGCGCTGGTACCCGCGCACCTTCTTCCACGCTCCGGAGAAGCACGGCGGTCACCGGGCGCTGGCGGACATCCTGGAGTCGATCGACGAGCTGCGCTACTACCGGGAGGTCCTCTTCCCGCACGGCGAGGGCCCCACGAGCGAGGAGTGCAAGGCAGCGGCCGCCAAGGTCGCGGAGCACCCGACGGCGGAGCTGCTCTGACGACGGCGACCCACCTGACATGAGGGTGACGCAGCACACGGGGTCTGGATTGGTGCTAGCACAGGTGAGCCGATAAAGTACCGACTCGGTGCGACGACGTCGCCCGATGGTGGCTGTAGCTCAGTCGGTAGAGCGCCTGGTTGTGGTCCAGGAGGTCGCGGGTTCAAGCCCCGTCAGCCACCCCATTGCAGATCCTTGCTATTCCAACGAATAGTGGCGGTTGAGACGTTAGGCGCTGGCGTGCAGTGTCCGATCGGTGTCCGAAGTCCTGTCGTCCGGGGCTCGCGGGCACTCCACCTCAGGAGCACCCGTGTCCGTCTCACGCTCCCCCTCCGGTCCTCCCACGGCACTGTCCCCGCGCCGACGGCGCCCGGTCGTGTCCGCCCATCGCCGCGCCGACGGCACCACCCGCTACTCCGTCCGCTTCCCGCTCGTCCCCGGCGACCCGGGCAGCAAGCACCAGGAGTCCTTCCCCACCCGCGCCGCGGCAGAGTCGTTCTGCGACCTGGTGTGCGCCCTCGGCCCGTCTGCCGCGATCGCAGCCCTGGACTCCGCGGAGGCCGAGCGCGAGGTGCCCACCCTGCGCACCTGGTTCGACACCTACTTGGCGCAGGTGGGCACCTATGCGACGCCGGGGACCGTGGCCGGCTACCGCAGCCAGTTCCGCCGCTACCTGGACCGGCCCCTCGGGCCGCTACTGCTGTCCCAGATCACCCGGCAAGTGGTGGTGCGCATGGATCGGCACCATGCGCACCACACCCTCGTCACGGCACGGGGCCGGCGGCGAGCCGCGCCCGCTGTCGTCCAAGACGATCCGGGAATCGCAGCGCCTGCTGTCCCAGTGCCTCAAGGCCGCCGTCGAAGAGGGGCTGATCGCCTCCAACCCGGCGCGGGGCGTGCGCGTGCCCTCGGATGACGTCAAGGGCGAGTCCACCACGTTCCTCACCCGCGACGAGCTCGGCCTGCTCATCGACGCCATAGACCCCTACTGGCGCCCCTTCGTATCCTTCCTGGCCGGTACCGGCACCCGCTTCGGCGAGGCCACGGCCCTGCAGGTCGGCGACCTCGACCTGTCCGCATCCCCGCCCACAGCGAGGATCTGCCGCGCCTGGAAGAAGGGCGACGGCCCCGGAGGCGTCTACCTGGGCGGCACCAAGGGCTCCACCACCCGCACAATCGCACTCCTCCGCCCCCTGGCCCACCAGCTCACGGACCTGACCGCCGGCCGCCCCGCCGACGCCATGGTGTTCACCAGCCGGGCCGGCGCCCGCATCCAATCCCAGCACTTCTCCACCCGTGTCTGGAAACCCGCACTGACCCGCGCACGCGCCGCCGGCCTGACCAAGACCCCCCGAGTCCACGACCTGCGCCACACCCACGCATCCCTCCTGCTGGGCGCCGGCGTCCCAATCATCGCCGTCCAGCGCCGCCTGGGGCACCAGTCCATCACCACCACCGTCGACACCTCACCCCCGACGCCTACGCGGCCGCCACCGACGCCGCCGAGGCCATCGTCAACATCACCTCACCCACCTACGCC
>NZ_JAWDJJ010000050.1:0-5661 GCF_032465695.1 Actinomyces sp. MRS3W | reverse complement strand
CCTCACCTGTGAGTCACAGTCCGAGCGTGGACTTGATCTCGTCTCCGGCGCTGGTCATCGTGGATTCGGGGTCCGCGCCGCCGACGATGTTGGCCTCGGCCATGCCCAGCGGGCCCCAGATGGCGGACATCTCGGGGATGGCGGGCATGGGATCGGCATTTGCGGCGAAGTCCATGAACTTGACCATGTTGGCGTCACTCGACTCCAGCTTGCTGGCCAGGTCCTGCTGGACCGGCGGCAGCGGGTTGATGGCGTACATGGCCTCGGCGATGGAGGAGTCCTTGGCGACGTCGGCGACGAAGGTCTCGGCGAAGGCCTTGTTGGCGCCGCCGGCGACGTAGAAAGCGTTGACGCCGGCGAAGGGGCGGGCGTCGTCCATACCCTCGAAACCGGGGATCTTGGACAGTTCGAAGTCAATGCCGGCGGTGTTGATGTCCCCCAGAGCCCAGGGGCCGGAAATGAGGTAGGCGGCCTTGCCCTCGGTGAACAAGGAGATGGCATTGTCCCCGGTGACGGAGGTGGCCAGCACGCCTTGCTCGCCCAGCTCGCCGATCTTCTTGGCGGCGGCAACAGAGCCTTCGGCGCCGACGCCGACGTCGGTGGGGTCGAGCGAGCCGTCGTCCTTGGTGCCGAACAGGTAGCCGCCGCCGGAGGTGTACAGCGGCTCCATGTGGTAGGCGTCGCCAGACTCGCCGACCGGCAGCGACAGGACGACGTCGGCGCCCGAGGCCTGGCCGGCCTCGACCAGCTCCTCGATGGTGGCCGGCTCGGTGACGTCGGTGAGCGCCTTGTTGACGAACAGGCCCAGCGTCTCCACGCAGTAGGGAACGCCGTAGTACTGGCCGTCATAGGTGACCGCGTCCAGGGCAACCTGGCTGTAGTTGGCTTCCGCGGCGGCGTCGAGGGTGACGGGGGAGATGGAGCCGTTCTGGACCAGGTTGCCGATCCAGTCGTGGGCGGCGACGATGACGTCCGGGCCGTTACCGGCTTGGTTGGCGGCGATGAAATTGCCTTGCAGGTCATCGGCGACGATCTGCACTGCCACGGTGATGCCCTGGTCGTCGCCCCACTGCTGGGCGATGTCTTTCAGTGCACCGGCCTTGACCTCATCGGTCCAGATGACGAGGTCGGCGTTCGCATCGCGGACGACCTGCTCATCGGTGGACTCGGCAGTGGCCTCGGCGGCTTCGGTGGCGGGGGTGGATGTGGTCTCGCTGTCTTTGGAGCCACAAGCGGCGGCGGCGGCGAGGGTGGTGGCAATAGCGGTCATGGAAAGAAAGGACCGGCGATTGAGGGACACCGTGATTCTCCTTCGAATCTCCTGGGAGCTGATGAGATGTGGTGTCAAAAAATTACCGCACGCTTGCAAGTCTTGCAAGACGCGCCGGGGTTCTATGAAAAGTTGTTGCAGAAAAGTGCCTCAGGCAACAGTGGAGGCATCGAGCCAGACCGTCGTCGTCGGCGGCACGATGATGTTGCCGTCTCCCTGGGCGAGCGCTCCCGAAGACAGCAGAACCTCCGCATGCTCCGGCAGCATGACCGGCCGCTGGGAGGTGTTGACCAGGACCAGCACGTCGCGCGCCAGCGCGGCCAGCACGTCGCGCGGGCACCAGTCCAATCCCTCCACGAATGCAAAGGGTGCTGCCGCCAGGTGGTGCTCGTGGCGCACATAGGTGGCATGCCGGACGGTGGCCAGCGGCGAGCCGAATTGAGCACCCTGGGAGGAGGCGGATACCACCGCCGCCAGCTCCAGCGGATCTGTCGGCTTATCGGCGTCGGGCAGGCCGATCTCGTCGCCCTGACGCAGATAAACGGCGCCGGGCAGTGCCAGCACCAGGGCTTGCAGTGCCAGCGCACGGCGATTCACTTCCGCACCAGCCGCAGTCTCGAACCAGCGGCGTCCATCTCCCGGATCGGAGAGGTCCAGCAGCCGGTAGCTGGGCAGGTAGCGCCACACCGGAGGCGCGCCGAAGCGGTCGTGCTCGATGAGTGACTCGGTGATGGCGTGGGTTAAGGAGGCGGGGTCCCAACGGGAGAGTATGAGGCGATCGTCGCGCAGGTGATGCAGCCAGTCGTCCTGCAAGTGATGGCGCAGCGCCTCGGGATAGGTGGCGGAGACATCGGCGCCGAGCATGCCCTCGGGCACGTACTGAGCAACCAAGGACTGCACCACCGTGAAGTACTCGCTCAAACGCCCCAGGTCGGACTCGTCCCAGACTTCGGGAGGAACAATAGTGCCCAAGTCCACGCCGTCGGCGCCGGCGGCCAGGAAACCCGAGGCGCGCACCACCAGCCCGTCATAATCCCGTTCCTGACCGACGATGATCGGGTTGGCGTCGCGGGCGTGGGCCCCGGTGACCGGGCCGAGGGCGCCCGAGATCCGCACGATGACGCGTAGCCCCAGCTCGTGTGCCCGATCCGCGAAGCGGCGGAAGGCGGCCACCTCGGCGTCAGCGGAGGTGGCGATGCGGGAAGGGCGGATGAGGATGGCGCCGAACCCAAGAGAGACAACGTGCTCGAGTATGTCCCTCGCACGGTCCAGTTCGGTGGCCCCGAGGTCGGGTGAGGCGATCTCGTAGACGAGTCCATCCCGCCACCACTCGACTGGGCCGGTGTATGCGCGGTGGACGAGCGTCGTCGTGGTCGTCACGGCAACTGGCTCCCTTCCGCCGGGATTTCCCCGGATCTTCGGACTGCGCGACTCATAGTAACCCGCTGTCATGACCGGTGTGGCCACCTTCTGCGATACGTTGGACTCATGTCTGTCTCACATGAGCAGCTCCCCGTCGCGGCGGCGCCGGCCACGGGCACCGCTTTGAGCGAGGACACCGGCGATCTCATCGGTTACGGCGCCCATGATGTGGTGCGCTTCGTGCCCGAGCCTGCCAAGAACCCGCAACGCACTCCCTTTGAGCGCGACCGTGCCAGAATCCTGCATTCCTCGGCCCTGCGCAGGCTCGGCGCCAAAACCCAGGTGCTGGGGCCGTCCAGTGACGACTTCGTGCGCACGCGCCTGACCCACTCGCTGGAGGTCGCTCAAGTCGGACGTGCCCTCGGCCAGGCGCTGGGATGTGATCCCGACGTCGTCGACGCCGCCTGCCTGTCGCATGACCTGGGCCACCCGCCCTACGGCCACAACGGCGAGCAGGCGCTCAACGTGGTGGCCCAGTCCATTGGCGGCTTTGAGGGCAACGCCCAGACCTTCCGCATCCTCACCCGGCTCGAGCCCAAGACCCTGGACGCCACCGGGCGCGGCGTGGGCGTCAACCTCACCCGCGCCAGCCTGGACGCCGTGGCCAAGTACCCCTGGGCGAAGGGGGAGGGGCCGGGCGGGGCAAGCGGCCGCTCCGCGGTCAAGTACTGCTGCTACCCCGAAGACCGCGAAATCTTCAACTGGATGCGGGCCGGGGCGCCATTGGGCCGACGCTGCCTGGAGGCGCAGATCATGGACTTCTCCGACGACGTCGGCTACTCCGTCCACGACGTCGAGGACGCTATCGCCCTGTTCAAAATGGATCCCGCTCGGCTCACCGACGCCGCAGAGATCGCCACCGTCATCGACGCCACCCGCTCCTGGTACGGCGGCCGCATGAGCGCCGACGCACTCGGCGCCGCCTGGGAGCGCCTGGCCGCTCAGCCATTCTGGATCCGCGCCTACACCGGCTCGCTGGCGGACGCCGCGGACCTGAAGAACCTCACCAGCCAGCTCATCGGCCGCTTCGTCTCCGCCGTTGCCGCAGCCACCCGTGAGGTCTTCGGCGAAGGGCCACTGACCCGCTATGACGCCGACCTGGTCATCCCCGAAGAGACCGCCGCCGAGATCCTCCTTCTTAAGGGGGCGGCCGTGCGCTACGTCATGGCCCCCCGCGAGCACGAGCCCGTCTACCTGCGCCAGCGCACCGAGCTGTTCGACCTGGCGGATGCGCTGCTTGAGGCGGGGCCCGCCCGCCTGGAGCCTATTTTCGCCGCTGCCTGGAACGAGGCCGCGGACGACGCCGGCCGCCTGCGCGCCGTCGTCGACCAGATCGCCTCCCTCACCGATACCTCCGCGCAAGCCTGGCATGCCCGGCTGTGCGGGCTGCTGTCCCAGGTGTAGGCAAGCGGGTGAATGTCGTATCCCTCGCCTAGGATGGGGCCATGGCGGGACTGATCAAGCGCGAGGACATCGACGCGGTGCGTGAGCGCGCCAAGATCGAGGACGTCGTCGGCGAGCATGTCACGCTCAAAAGCGGCGGTGTGGGCTCGCTCAAGGGACTGTGCCCCTTCCACGACGAACGCACCCCCTCCTTCAATGTCCGCCCCCAGCTGGGCTTGTGGCACTGCTTCGGTTGCGGTGAGGGCGGCGACGTCATCGACTTCGTGCAGAAGATCAATCACCTGTCCTTCACAGAGGCGGTCGAGTACCTCGCCGGGCGCGTGGGCGTGCAATTGCGCTACGAGGAGGGTGGCACCGTCAAGCGCGGCATTGAGCCGGGCACCCGCCAGCGGCTCCTGGAGGCCAACCGCCTGGCCGAGGCCTGGTTCCAGGAGCAGTTGGCGACGCCGGCCGCTCAAACCGGTCGCGACTTCCTCACCGGCCGCGGCTTTGACCGCCACGCGGCCGCCCACTTCGGTGTGGGCTACGCCCCCGAGGGGTGGGACAATCTCGCCCGTATGCTGCGCTCCCACGGCTTCACCGAGCGGGAACTGGTTGAGTCCGGGCTGTGCGGGCGCGGCAACTCCGGACGCATTTACGACCGCTTCCGTGATCGACTCATCTGGCCCATTCATGACGTCACCGGCGCCCCGGTCGGTTTCGGTGGGCGACGGCTGTCGGATGCGGACAAGACCGTGCCCAAGTACCTCAACACCCCGGAGACCGCCATCTACCACAAGGGGCAGGTGCTGTACGGGCTCGACTTGGCCAAGTCGGACATTGCCCGCACCCACCAGATCGTCGTCGTCGAGGGCTATACGGACGTCATGGCGGCACACCTGTCCGGGGTGACCACGGCGGTGGCCACCTGCGGCACCGCCTTCGGCTCCGACCACGTGCGCATTGTGCGCCGCCTGCTCGGGGACGCCGCCGATCCGTCGGCCGGGGTCATTGCCGGCAATCGCGCCCGCGGCGGCGAGATCATCTTCACCTTCGACGGCGATGCCGCCGGGCAGAAAGCAGCCCTGCGCGCCTACGGGGAGGACCAGCACTTCGCCGCCCAGACCTTTGTTGCCGTCGAGCCCCGCGGTCTGGACCCGTGCGACCTGCGGATGGAGGAAGGCGCGCAGGCCATTCCGCGTCTGCTGCAGCGGCGCGTCCCCCTCTTCGAATTCGTCATCCGGGCCTCACTGGCCAACCTCAACCTCGACACTGCTGAGGGACGGGTGCAGGGGTTGAGATCGGCGGCGCCCGTCGTCGCCGGCATCCGCGACCGTGCCCTCAAACGCGAGTACACGCGGCGTCTGGCCGGCTGGCTCGGGCTGCCGGAGGCGGAGGCGGTTGGTGCCGTGCGCGCCTGCGAGCGGAGAGGAAATCGCCCTGCCCTTCCGGAGGAGGAGGCGCCGATGAGCCAGCATCCGGGTCTGCCGCCGGTGACCGACCCGGTGGAGAAGCTGGAACGGCGGGCCCTGGAGGTCATCGTCCAGGTGCCGCAGGTGGCGGCGCGCATCGGCGCGGACGACATC
>NZ_JAWDJJ010000049.1:0-6543 GCF_032465695.1 Actinomyces sp. MRS3W | reverse complement strand
AGCTCGGCGTAGGCCACGTCCACCACCTCCTGCTCCGCCGCGAGTTCCCGGTCTCGGACCGCCAGGGGCGGGGGAGCCTGTTCGGCGTCGCCTGGATGCGGACGCGCAGACGCAGGGGCGTTGGGGGAACGGTGGTGCTGGCTCACATGACCTCGCTAGAACTGTGGCCTCAAGGGCGACATGACAAAGTGCTGACCTGATCGATGAGCGGATATGGGTCGTGTACGGTGGTGGTGTGTCCGTCAGGGGATTCGTCTCATGACGGAGCCCGCGTGGGGATCGTCCATTATCTCCCACCGAGCCCCAAGCCGGCTCATCATCTTCATCTGTGGCCACCCATTCGCTGGAAGATGAACCGCGAGACTCCCGCCACTGTGGGAACACAGCCACGCGGTTCGGTGTTGCACCAGCCGATGCATGGTTGCGCGCCGCGCTGCGGCGCCACCGGCACGTGAGTAGTTGAGCGCCATGAGCGCGAGAGGAGGAGCAATGCGACCGCTGTACACCGTGGAGCACCCTGCGGGTGAGCCCGTCTCGCCGCGTGTGCTCCTGCATCACTTTGAGGGCGCCATGGACGCCGGTCACGTCGGTTCCCTCGCCGTCGACCAGCTCCTCATGACTCTGCCCCATACCCGCCTGGCCACCTTCGACGTCGATTCCCTGGTCGACTACCGCGCGCGGCGGCCGGTCATGACCTTTGACCGCAATACCTACACCGACGCGTCCATGCCAGAGCTGGTCCTCGACCTTCTGCAGGATGACGATGGCGAGGATCTGCTGCTCCTGCACGGCGCCGAGCCCGACTATCGTTGGCAGGAGTTCGTTGACGCCGTCATCCACCTGGCCGTATCGATGGGTGTGAGCCAGGCCGTGAGCATGGGCGGTATCCCCATGGCGATCCCGCACACTCGGCCCACCTACGTTCACGTCCACGGTTCACAGCCCGACAAGCTCAACCCGCAGGCGGAGGTATTCGGCCGCGTCGAGTTGCCCGGCTCCATGTCCGCCTTCCTGGAGCTGCGCCTGGGGCAGGTCGGCATCGACTCCCGTGGGCTGTCGGCGTCGATCCCGCATTACATCGCCCGCGATGACTTCCCGCAGGGCGCGGCGGCGCTACTGCGAGCGGTGGCCGACAACACCGGCCTGGCGCTGCCTCTGGGTGACCTGGAGGCTGCCGCCAATATCAACCGCGCGGAGATCGATGCGGAGGCCGCGCAACAGCCTGAGGTCGGCGCCGTCGTTTCCGCCCTGGAGGCGCAGTACGACGCCATGCTCCAGCAGACCGACTCCCTGGACTTCGAGGGCGCCCCGACGCTGGACCTGCCCAGCGCGGATGAGATCGGCGCGCGGCTGGAGGCCTTCCTCGAGGCAAACGAGAACACCTCTGGCGACGGCCTACAGCAGTAGTGGTTCCCCGGCCCCCGCAGGTCGGCCGCGCCCCGCTTTTTCAGCGGTTCGTAGCCGGCCGCGGCAGCGCCGGATCGTCGGCGCGCCAGGTGCGCACGGGCAGCGGCAGACGCCGCACCGCTCGTTCGACCTCGTCGGCCTCCGTGGGCGTCCAGGGCTCCGCCCGCGCGACGATCACCAGGTTGCCGCGGCGTCGGCCGCGCACCACCGCCGGGTCGGCAACGACGAGCACGCCGCCGAACAACTCGCGCATATGCGCTAACTCGGCCGCGACGGCCTGGCGGGGCGGGCAGGTGGTGTTGGCCAGATACAGTCCGCCCTCGCTCAGCGAGCGTCGACAGGCGGCCAGGAATTCGCGGCTCATGCAGGCCTGCGGTACCACTCCGGCGGCGAACACATCGCGCACCACCACATCCCATTCCCCTTCATGCAGACGGTGCACCACCTGCGCCGCATCCCCCACGCGGATGCGCAGCCGCGGCGCGCGTGGCAGTTCGAACCACTCACGCACCTGCCGCGCCAGAATCGCGTCGATCTCGACTGCCAGCTGGGTCGACCCCGGCCGGGAGGCATCCCAGGCGCGGGCCAGGGCGCAGCCGGCGCCGCCCAGATGCACCGCATGCACCGGGGCGGTCGGCCCGCGCAGGGCGGAGACGATCGCATCCATCTGCTGCTGGTACTCGAAGTCCAGGTGGGTCGGATCGTGCAGATCGATCCAGGACGACTCGGTCCCGTCCAGCAACAGCAGGACTCCCGAGTCGCGCACTTCGAGCTGCGCCGTTGCGCAGGAGGTCGCCACCGGCTCGGTGGGCAAGGGCCGGGAGGGGACAGCACGGTTGCCGCCGCGGTGGCGGCGCGAACGGGCGGGTGATTGACCACGGGTCACGGGGGCACGTTATCGTGTGGGTGCGACCCGCGGTCGGGCTCGAGGCGGGCCGGCGAGGCCCGAAGACCCGACCGGCGGATCGCCGGGGAGGGGACGAGCATGAGCAGGGCACCACGGGCCGACGCGGCGCGTCGCTCCTGGGGCGACGATGACTCCGCCACCCCCATCCTGCACGTGGACATGGACGCCTTCTTCGCTTCCGTCGAGTTGTTGGAGCATCCCGAGCTCGCCGGCCGGCCGGTCATCGTCGGCGGCCGGGACGGGCGTGGCGTCGTCTCCGCCGCCTCCTACGAGGCCCGCGAGTTCGGCGTCACTTCGGCCATGCCCATGAACGAGGCCATGCGCCGGTGCCCTCAGGCAGTCGTACTCCCGGTGCGGCACGACGTGTATTCCGCTGTCTCTCGGCGCGTCATGGGCATCTTTGCGGAAGTCACCCCGGTGGTGGAACGGGTCAGCGTCGATGAGGCCTTCCTCGACGTGTCCGGGGCGCGCCGCCGTATGGGGCCTCCGGTTGCGATCGGCCGCTGGATTCGCAGCGAGGTGCGCCGCCGCGTCGGTGTGCCGGCCTCCGTGGGGATCGCCTCCACCAAATTCGTGGCCAAGCTCGCCTCCGCGCACGCCAAGCCCGACGGTCTCCTGCTCATCCCTGCCACCGCCACCCAGGACTTCCTCAACGTGCTGCCGGTAGGCGCCCTGTGGGGCGTGGGGGAGAAGAGCGCCCAGGCGCTGGCTCGGTGGGGCATCACCGACGTGCGTCAGCTGGCCGCGACCGACGTGCGTCGCCTGGAGCGGATCCTCGGGCCCGCCGCTGCCCGCCACCTGCACGATCTCTCCCACGGCATCGACCCGCGTCCGGTTCAGCCGGAGCGGGAGGAGAAGTCGGTCGGCACCGAGACCACTTTCTTCGAGTACGTCACCGACCGCAACCACGCCCGCCGGGTGTTGCTCGACCAGACCCACCAGTGCGCTGCTCGCCTGCGCGCCGGGCGGGTGCGCGGACGCGTCGTCGTGCTCAAGGCACGGGGCGCGGACTTCGTCACCGTCACTCGCTCCCGCACCCTGGGGGCGCCCACCGACTTGGCGCGGGATCTATTCGCCGTCGTGGAGTCGCTCTTCGCGGCGCTGCCCACCCCGGGCGGGGGATTCCGGCTGCTCGGCGTGCGCGTGGAAGGGCTGTCCCGTGGCGACGACGGCGTTCAGCTCCTGCTCGATGAGGATCCGCGTCGCGGCGCGCCTGAGCGTGCGGCCGACGCCGTCCGGCAGCGCTGGGGCGGCGGCGCCCTCACCCCGGCCAGCCTGCTGTCGCCGCCCGAGCCCTCAGCCCAACCGCCTGAGCGAGGCCGCCCGACATGACCATCATGACGACCGCGACCGGTGACCACCGTGGAGGATGCGTGCTGGTCATGTCATAGACGTGTGGTGGGGCATGGTCCCGCGACTGTAGACGTCCGGTTTCCCTCCTGTGATGAGAAACGCTTATCCTGGATAGTGTTCAGGCGGGTTAGCCCGGGCGACCCTGCGCGGTCGTCCCGGTGAGCTCTGGAGAGGAAGGGAGGCGTGCCATGGCATTGTCGGAACGCGAGCAGCAGGTGCTGCGCGATCTTGAGGAGCAGCTCAACGATGAGGATCCGTCGCTGGCGGAGACGATGCAGCATGCCGACAGCACACTGCGTCGTCCCTCGCCGCGTCGTATCGGCGCTGGGGTCGCTCTGCTCCTGGCTGGTCTGACCGTGGTCATCGTCGGCGTCGCCGTGGGCAACGACGTGGTGTCGATCCTCTTGGGCGTGCTCGGCTTCGCTGTGGCCGTGTGGGGCGTCACGCTCATGCTCACCCGCGGAAGTGGTGAGCCCCGGGACGTGGGCGGTCGTGGCTCGAGGCGCGCGTCTTTCATGGAACGGCAGTCCGAGCGCTGGGACCGTCGCCGCGACGGCCAGAACTGACCCCTCCCGCTCCTTCACCGAAACCGGCACTAATGACGTGCCGAAACCGGCACAAGTGGCGTGCTCTGGGCCGGCGCCGTGGCCGCTGGCATGGGGAGGCCCAGGCAACTCAGCGCGCGCGTCTCACGGTTGGACCGTCTGCCACCGGTTGGACCGTCTGAGAACACGTCTGGGGCAGTCCATCCGCGCGATGGCGGTCCAAGCGCGCTTAAGCGGTCCAAGCGCGCGATGACGGTCCAACTGGAGTCGTCCGTGGTTCCCCGCCCAAGGGCGCTCCTTGCCCCGCCCGACCGCGTTAACCCGGCGTCGTCATCCGACCAAACGGCCAGCGCCTGACGCTTCGGCCGTGGCGCCAATGCTTCGGCACTGTCGACGACGCTTCGGCACGTTCCCCCACGGTTCGGCGCCCTCCCTGCCGAACCGTTAGCCCCAATGTCGCACCTCCGTCCCGAAGGTACGAACCGTCAGCCCACGTGCCGACCCGCCACAGCGCGCCGTCGCGCTCCCCCTGGCCTCCACTTTCCTCCACCCGCCTTCAGCCCCGTTATTACGGGGAAAACATCGGATCGTTGGGCGTAGGGATGCGATCGTGACCCGGATTTGCGGCCGCATAGTGGAAGGAAGGGGAGGAAAGTGGAGTAATGTGGGGCACGTCGGATTCGTCGAGGGGAAAGGAGTGCGGTCCGTTGTTCCTGGGTACCCACGCTCCCCGTCTCGACGAAAAGGGCCGGCTCATCCTCCCCGCGAAGTTCCGTGAGGAGCTCGCCGGCGGCGTCATCCTGACCCGCGGGCAGGAGCACTGCATCTACGCCTTCACCTCCGCCGAGTTCGAGCGCATGTACGCCCAACTGCGGGAGGCCCCACTGGCGCAGAAGCAGGCGCGCGACTACGTGCGCGTCATGCTCTCCGGCGCTGACTCGCAGATTCCCGACAAACAGGGGCGCATCACCATTCCTGCGTCCCTGCGCACCTACGCCGGCCTCGATCGTGATCTGGCGGTCATCGGTGCCGGCGCGCGCGTAGAGATCTGGGACGCCAAGGCGTGGGAGTCCTACCTCAGTGCTCAGGAGCAAATCTTCGCCGACACCGCCGAAGAGATCATCCCCGGGTTCTTCTGACCCGGTGGCATAACCACATACAGCCGTCAGGTATCCGGAAAGCCGGCCACAGGCCGGTAGCCGGAAACGGGCCCCGTTTCGTGAGGTCTCCGCCCGCCGCACCGTCCGACGCCTCTTCCCCGGCGCCGGAACTGCGGGAGGAGTCCTGGCGGCACGGTACTCGCCTGCCGGCGCCCCACTGCACAGACCCAATGAATACCCAGCCCGAGCCAGCCCCACAGCGGGTGATGCCGAGGCCCAACCGGTGAGGAAGGAGGACCTCCGTGAGTACCGCTCCCGCAGCGAACCCGGCGCCAGCCGCTGACGCCGCCGACTACCACACGCCCGTCCTCCTGGACCGTTGCTTGGATCTGCTCGCCCCCGCGCTCGCTGTCCCGGACCCGGTCATGATCGACTGCACCCTGGGCATGGGCGGGCACACCGCGGGCGCCCTGGAGCGCTTCCCCAACCTCACGGTCGTCGGCATCGATCGGGACCCCCAGGCCATTGCCTTGGCAACCGCCCGAATGGCCCGCTTCGGCAGGCGTTTTCGCGCCGTTGCCACCACCTACGACGCCGTCGACGCCGTTGCCCGCGACGCCTCCCGGCGGACCGACGGCACCGTCGACGCCATTCTCATGGACCTGGGCGTGTCCTCGCTGCAGCTCGACGCAGCCGCCCGCGGCTTCTCCTATGCCCGCCGGGCTCCGCTCGATATGCGCATGGACCAGTCCGCCGGGCGCACCGCCCAGGACATTCTCGACTCCGCCGACGAGCGCGAGTTAGAGCACATCCTGCGCGCCTACGGCGAGGAGCGCTTCGCGGCGCGCATTGCCGCCGCCATCGTCCGCCGTCGGGCCGACAACCCCGTCACCACCACCGACGAGCTTGCCGACCTGGTACGCGAGGCCATCCCCGCCGCCGCCCGCCGCAGCGGCGGAAACCCCGCCAAACGCACCTTCCAGGCACTGCGGATCGCCGTTAACAGCGAACTCGAGCTATTGGAACGCGCCCTACCGCGGGCACTGAACGCGCTGCGGGTCGGCGGTCGCCTCGTGGTCGAGTCCTACCAGAGCCTGGAGGACCGGCTCGTCAAACAGGTGATGGCCGCGGGCGCCTCGCCCAGTGCCCCCGCCGATTTGCCCATCATCCCCGCAGGGGCGGAGCCCTACCTGGAGCTGGTGACGCACGGCGCCGAGAAGGCCGACGCGGC
>NZ_JAWDJJ010000048.1:0-14343 GCF_032465695.1 Actinomyces sp. MRS3W | reverse complement strand
CCCGCCTGTCCGACCGCAAGACCGCACCCAAGCAGCCCAAGCCGCCCGAGCCCGGCTGGCGTGAGAAACAGGCCCGCCAACACCAGCGGGCCGAACGCATGACCAAACGCTACGAATAACAGCGAATAGTGGAGGTGGGGTCAGTGGCCGGATACGAGATCGGAACCGCCTGGGTCCAGGTCGCCATCTCCACCAAGGATGTCGCAAAGGATGTCCACTCCCAGCTCGACAAGGCCCTCGGCGGCAACGCCACCGACAAGCTGGGCACCAGCGTCGGACAGCGCCTAGTCCGCACCATCGGCAACGCCATCGCCAAGACCCCCGCCGTCGCCCGAGCGCTCGCGGCTTCGATTAAGTCTGGGGCGGAGACGATGCGGCTGATCGGCATGTATGCCAAGGACGCCGCCAAGGTCACGTTGGCTCAGCTTGGGCCTGTCGGTACTGCCATCAGCAGCCTTGCCAAGACGGTGACTGGGCCGTTGGCGAAGTCCTGGAGCACGGTGTCTGCTGGTGCGACTAAGGCTTGGGGCAGTATCCGTAGCGGGGTGACCGGGGTTGCGAAGGCTGTTACCTCGAAGGTCTCGGGGATCACTACGGCCTTGGGTAGTAGCGCGGTAGGCAAGATCGTCAAGGCGTGGCAGCCCGTAGGACAGGTGATCGGGGCCGGGTTCAGCAAGGCTGTATCCGGTCTTGGCGGTGTTCTGGCGTCGGCTGGCGCCGGGGTTGCCTCGGTCGCCTCCCGGGTCGGTTCTGCCGTCGGGAATGCCCTGTCGTCTGCGGTCTCTGTCGGGGTTAAGGCTGCTGGTGTCGCGGTGGCCGCGCTTGGCGCGACGATCGCGACGAATCTGTCTCGCGCGGTGAGCCGTGCGGACACGCTGTCGAACTTCCCGCGGATCATGGCGAACATCGGCTACTCCGCCGACGATGCCCGCGTACAAATTGACCGCATCGCTAAGTCCCTGGATGGGCTGCCGACGGCTACGAACGCGGTAGCTCTGACCGTGCAGGGCCTGGCCCCGCTGACCGGCAGCCTGGAGAAGGCAACCGATGTCAGCCTGGCCCTGAACGATGCTCTACTCGCTGGCGGCGGCTCGGCGACGGTTGTTGAGAACGCTATGGAGCAGTACCGCCAGATGCTCGCGGTCGGCACCGTGGACATGGCGGCGTGGCGGTCCATGCAGTCCGCGATGCCCGGTCAGCTGGACCAGATGGCCCGCGCCCTCCTGGGGGCCACGGCGAACTCCTCGGACCTGTACGACGCGATGAAGGAAGGCACGGTCTCCTTCGAGGACTTCAACGCCGCCCTTGTGCAGCTGGACTCTGAGGGGATTGACGGCCTGGCCCCCTTCCACGAGCAGGCGTTGACCTCCACGGCGGGCATTTCGACTGCCTTCGAGAACGCGCGGAGCCGTATCGCGGCGGCGATCACCAAGGTGATCAACGTCTTCGGTGTGGACAGCATCTCCGCGGCGATCAACGGGTTCACGGCGAACTTCTCGACCTGGGGCGACACGGTTGCCGAGAAGGCGCAGATCGTGAAGGAGTGGATCTCCGACACGGTTGTGCCTGCCTTCGAGGGCATGAAGTCGATTCTGCTTGACGGCGAGTTCACCGGGCCGATCTTCGGCCAGGCAGAGGACAGCGGCCTCGTCACCTTCCTCATGTCCGTGCGTGAGGCGGTCATCGCCGTGAAGAACGGCTTCGAGGCTGCCAAGCCCACCCTTGAGTCCATCTGGGCCGGGGTGAAGGGGTTTGTGGCGGAGGCCGGCCCTAAGATCGGTGAGGTGCTGACCCGTGTGGTGCAGCTCGTCCCGTCGATCATTAGAGGCGTCTCCTCGGTGGCGCAGTGGCTGGTGAGGAACAAGGACTACGTGGCCTCGATTGCGGTCGCGATTGGTGCAGCCGTGGTGGCGTACAAGACCTGGACCACGGCGCTGAACGTCTACAAGGCCGCGCAGAACGCCGCCAAGGTCGCTCAGATCGCGTTCAACGCGGCGGCTAACGCGAACCCCATCATGCTGGTGGTGACAGCTATTGCTGCCCTAGTAGCAGGGTTGTGGTTCTTCTTCACGAAGACCGAGACCGGCCGCAAGATCATGGACAAGGTCTGGACCGGGATCAAGAACGTGGTCGGCGGGGTCGTGTCCTGGTTCAAGGACACTGCCCTCCCCCTACTGCAGGGCGCCTGGGACGGGATCAAGAACGGCGTCAGCACGGTTGGCGGCGCGGTCTCCACCGTCTGGGACGGCATCAAGACCGCCGTGAGCACGGTGGTGACGTGGTTCTCCGCCAACGTCGTCCCCGTGTTCCAGACTGTGTTCAACGTACTCAAGACGGTGTTCTCGACCTTCGTCACCGTGGTCAGCACGGTTTGGAACGGCATCATGGGAGCCGTCCGCGTGGTTGTGGACTGGTTCAACACCTATGTCACGCCCGTCATCACGGTCTTCGTGGGCATGGTGATGGCCGGGTTCGCGCTGCTGGCCGTCGCCGTGAAGGCGGTCTGGGACGGCATTCAGGTCGCAATCAACGTGGTTGCTACCTGGTTCTCGACGACTCTTCAGCCGATCATCCAGGAAGTCGTTGACCGGATTAAGTCCGGCTTCGATGCACTCATGACCGCGGTCTCGACCGCCTGGGACGGTATCAAGACCGCGATCAACGTGGTTGCTACCTGGTTCTCGACGACTCTTCAGCCGATCATCCAGGCGGTGATCGGCAAGATCAGGGCCGGGTTCAACACCATGAAGACGGCGGTCTCGACCGCCTGGAACGGCGTCAAGACCGCAATCAACGTGGTTGCGACCTGGTTCTCGGGCACGCTGTGGACCAGCATCAACAACGTGATCAGCAAGATCAAGACCGGTTTCAACACCATGAAGACCGCGGTCTCGACCGCCTGGAACGGCGTCAAGACCGCAATCAACGTGGTTGCGACCTGGTTCTCGGGCACGCTGTGGACCAGCATCAACAACGTGATCAGCAAGATCAAGACCGGTTTCAACACCATGAAGACCGCGGTCGGTAACGCCTGGAACGGCATCAAGTCGCTGGCCGCTAAGCCGGTCAACTTCCTGATCGGCACCATCTACACCGACGGCATTAAGAAGCTGGTCGATAAGCTGACTAAGGCGGTCGGCCTGAATATCACCCTGCCCGCGGTGGCGAAGATTCCCGGCTACGCCTCCGGCGGCGTCCTCCCCGGCTACACGCCCGGGAAGGACATCTACCATTTCGTCTCCCACGATGGGGGCGGCGCCCTGGCGCTGTCTGGTGGTGAGGCGATCATGCGGCCAGAATGGGTGCGCGCCGTCGGCGGCCCCGCAGCGGTTAACGCGATGAACAAGGCCGCGGTCGGCGGGGGCCGGCGTGGCCTGTCCGCCATCGGGGACCGCGGCTACCAGCAATTCTTCCTCGGCGGCATCTGGGACAAGGCCAAGAGCACAATCGGCGGCGGCATCAAAGGCGTATCCGATTGGCTCTCCAACACGGTCGAGGCGGCGGCCGAGATCATCGCCGACCCGATCGGCGCCGTCACCGAGCTGGTGCGCAAGCCCGTGGACGCCCTCATGGCCAATTTCCCGGCGGCCGGCATGATCGGGGACGCGATCAAGACGATCCCCGGCAACACGATCACCTCCATCGGTAACTGGCTCAAGGGCAAGACCGAGACGCTCGGCACCGGGTCCGCGCCGGTGGACTTCGCCAAGACCCTTCTGGGCACCCCCTACGTGTGGGGCGGCTCGAGTATTCCGCCGGGCCTGGACTGCTCCGGGCTCGTGTATTACGCGCTGAACAAGACGGGGCACCCGGCGCCGCGCCTGACCGCCGCCGGCTACCAGGCCGTCGCCACCCCCGTGACCACCCCGGTCGCGGGCGACGTCGTGTTCTGGGGTAACCCGGCCTATCACACCGCCTGGTATGCGGGGAACGGCCAGATCGTGGAGGAGCCCGGCGTCGGCCGCTACGCGATCCAGCGGGCGGTGTGGGGCAACCCCACCTACGGGCGCCTGAAGTACGACTCCGGCGGCCTCCTGCAGCCGGGTTTCACCCTGGTGGAGAACGCCACCGGCAAACCCGAGCCGGTCTTCACGTCGGGCCAGTGGTCAGAACTCGTCAACCGACCGGCATTCCCGGAGACGGTCGTGCTGTCCGTGGGCGACAAGGAGTTCACCGCCTATGTGGACGAGCGGGCCACGGACGTGGCCGTCAAGGCCATCAACCACGCAATCTGACGGAGAGGGGGCACCTCGTGACTATCACTGGCTGGATCGGCGCCACCTCAGGCCTACCGTCCCTATACCTTGAGACCGGCACAACCACTTCCGTGTACGCCGGGGAGCGTCTGCTCGACGTCGTGGACGCCGGCGCCCATCTTATGGCGGACGCGCTCGCGGAGCCCGGGGTATCGACCGTGTACACGGCTGGGGCGGAGTCGGTGACTCTGATCCGCCCGGAGGGTGCCTGGTGGGGCGTACACGTGTGTGATGCGTCCGGCCGGTCGGTGCCGGGCCTGGCCTACAGGTCCAACCAGGATCCCGTGTCCTGGACGTCGACCGTAACGCGGTTCAACCGCCGTGTGGTGAGGTGGGCGATCGAGGACGAGCCTCGCACCGGTGAGGGCGTGATCGTGCTCGACGATCCCGACCGTGAGGAGGCCCTGTGGAGGGTGCTGCAGTCGCATGGCCTCGTCTACCTGGTGCCTGCATCCCGGACGGCCGGGGTGCCTCCCCGCTGCGTGACGGTTGATTCAGCCAAGCGGACACGCCTGTCTGATGACCTGATCGAGGTCACGGTGGCGTGGACCGAGGCGTCGCCGGTGTCCGAGACGGCTGGCCTGGGAGCCGTCCCGGTGACGACGTGGGGCGAGTGGCAGGCATACGCTGACGCTCACGGTGAGGGCGGCTGGCAGGACTACAGCGCCCTGCAAGTGGCCCGGCTGGTGCAGGGGATGCCGGCATGAGGGCCGGGCCGTCCCTGGACGTGCTCGCCGGCGGCGTCGGTGTGGGCGTGGAGGTGTCGTCCGTACGCGGCGACGTCGTGCTTGCCACCAGCATCCCGGTCGACGCCGTGAAGATCGAGGCCACCGCATCCCGGACCGTCCCCACCCAGGTAACCTTTAACGCGCCTCCGGGCTGGGTGCCAACCGACCCACGGGACGCGCTAGGAAACTTCGGGCAGCGCGTGCAGGTCGTCTACCTGGTAGACGACCACGGTCGGCTAGAGCGTATACCGCTGGGCTGGTACCTCATCGCCTCCTGGAACGAGGGCACCGACACCGTACAGGTAACGGCCCTGGACCTGCTGCAGACGCTGGAGGAGAACCCGTTCGCGTGGGGGTCCTCCCCCGCTGCGGGGGCCACGCTGCGCACTGAGTGCCAGCGGCTGGCTGGCACGCTCCCGGTCATCCTCGACGACGGCGTGGACGACGTATCGGTGTCGCCCAAGAGTCAGTGGGGGACATCTCGGACGGAGGCGGTGCGTGACCTGTGTGCGGCAAAGGGCGTGGGCTACCGGGTGGGTGCTGACGCCTGCCTGCACCTGTACCCGCTGGGTGATGGAAGCCGACCGGTGGCACAGTACACGGCGACCGACCTGCTCGTGGATGCTCCCCGCAGTAGCGTCGACCGCCGCCCCAACCGCATCTACGTCACCGGCACGCACACCGAGTCGGTCACTCGCGGCAAGGAGACGGTGGAGGTCGAAACCAAGTGGACCGGCACCGCGACGGCCACGGCCGAGCCGTATGACCCGGATACCTACGGGTGGGTCACAGACCACCGAGAGTTCTCCTCCGCCACATCCCGGTCGCAGGTGCAAGCAGCTGCGGAGACCTACATGCGCAACGCCGTGTCCGCCACCACCAGCCGGTCCCTGGAAATCGTCGCAGACCCACGTATTGAGCTCGGGGACGTCATCAGCGCCGTCGTCACCCACCCCGACGGCCCCGAATTCCTGACCGGTCGGGTGACGGCCTACAGCCTGCCAGTCGGAGACCCCGCGGGCACCATGCGGATCGATATTGAGGAGATGACCTGGTGACCAGCAAGAGTCTATGGATCGACGCACTACCGGCATCATCCAGTAAGGCAAGCGCCTCGCTGAACGCAACCGCCACATCCGGCAACACTGCCGGCGGATGGACGACAGCGACCGTGGTCGCCGTGAACGACGACGGCACTGTCCGGGTGCGCTTCGAGGACGGCACGGAGCAGACCGGCCCATCCGACGGCGGCGTAACGCAGGTCGGTGCGGTCGCCGTCGTGACCCTGGACGGCTCCGGCCGGATCACCCAGGTGGTCTGCCCTACCGTCCTGGACGACACCCAGGCACCAGTCGCCACCGGCGCCAACGGTGAGCAAATCCTCGCATCCCAGCAAGCCGCCGCCGATGCGCTCGCGGCTGCGGCAGACGCGTTCGCGCAGGCGGAGGCCGTGCGTGCCCGCGCACAGGAAGCTTTTGATCGGGCGGAGGCTAGCGCGGCGTCCCTGGAGTCTGCGCGGGCGGAGTGGGAGGCTACGGCGGCGTCTGTGGGGAGCCTGCAGGCCGCCGTCGATGGCTTGGATGCGCGGCTTGAGGCTGCGGAGCTGGTGGCTGAGGATGCGCAGTCGGTGGCCGCCAGCGCGCAGTCCGCGGCCGATTCGGCGGCGGCGGAGGCTGCTGCGGCCCGGCAAGTGGCCGATGATGCCGCAGTGGCGGCGGCGTCTGGTGACGCCACGGCTCGCGCCGCCGCCGAGCAGGCACAGGCGGCCGCCGAGCAGGCCCAGGCGAGGGCGGATCAGGCACGTAATCTCGCTACGTCGGCTCAGTCTGCCGCGGATGCGGCGGCGTCGGCGGCAGAGACTGCCCGGTCTCAGGCGGCGTCGGCGTCGACGGATGCGGAGCGCGCACAGGCTGCCGCGTCGGCGGCGCAGGCGACGGCGCAGGGCGCGCAGGCAGCGGCTGACACCGCGGCCGCCAGGGCGGTGTCGGCGCGGTCAGCGGCGGATAGTGCGGCTGCTGCTGCGGCGGCTGCGGCGCAATCATCGCTGGTGGGTGGATGGACCTGGACCAGCAGCTGGGCCGCGGAGTCACAGCTGACCAAGACCGCCACGGAGATCACCACCACCAACAACGCGACCACTCCGACCGGCACGAACACGCGCGCGTACACGAGGACACCGCACGCGCAGCTGCCGGAAGGGCGCACATACCGGCTGACACTCACGGTCTCCTCCACCGCTGACGCGACCATCTGGGGCGGCGCCTTCTTTTTCACCGCCGACAACACATACGCGTATGCGCACTGGTACTCGCGACCGGTGGCTGCGGGGGCGGACCACGTGGCACTCACGTTTGACGTGCCGGTGGCGTACCGCAATGGTGCCGACCGGGCGCGATTCGTCATGGGCCTACTGGCCGGCGGTGAGCTGCTGACGGTGCATCAGGCGACGATCACGGATGTGACGGATCTGGTGGCTGCCCAGCAGGCTGCGGATGATGCGGCGGCCGTGGCGGTGACCGCGAAGGCTGCGGCCGATAGCGCGGCGGCGGCGGCTTTGGGTGCGCAGGCGACCGCTGACGCCGCCACCGCCAAAGCAACCACGGCGTCGGGCTTGTACACGGTATCTGCCGCGACCCCGACCGCCAGCGACGGTCAGGGTAAGCCTACGGGGGCGATCTGGGAAGTCCGCTCCGGCGGCACATCACTGCGCCGGTACGTGTGGGGCGGATCCTCGTGGACGCAGATCAAGGCCGGGCAGGACTACATAGCGGACAAAGCAATCGGTCGGGCGCAGATTGGGGACGCCGCCGTCGGCACCGCCCAAATCGCCGACGCGTCCATCACGGACGCCAAGATCGGCTCCCTGTCCGTATCCAAGCTCACGGTCACCGACGGGGCGACAATCCCCGTCGCGGTGATGCAGGCAATCCTCGCCGACTCTGCATTCCTGGGCAAAGTGCTCGCGACGTCGCTGACGGTGACGTCGGACAATCTCTTGCCCGACCCGTACTATGACCTGACGTCCAGCACGTGGGTTGGGAGCATCGCCAACCGGTGGGACACGACCACCACCTACCAGGGGCACCCGTATGCGTATCGGATGCCGCAAAACAGCGCGGGCGCCAGCAATATGACCGTCTACGGCGCATGGCTGGGCAACGCGAATTTGGCGCCGTGCACGCCGGGTGACCGGCTGCTCGCGTCCAGCATGTGGTATGCGGATGGGGCCATGCCCACCACCGGGGCGGGCTTCTCCACCCAGGTGTACTTCTACGACTCGTCCAAGACGATGATCAGTGGGGCGTCTGGTAATCAGACCGCCGGACCGAGGGTGGCCCTCGCCGACCACCCGGTCGGTGAATGGTTCAAGGTGGGTGGTGAGGTGCCGGTGACCGTGCCCGACGGCGCCGCCTACATGAGCGTCCGCCCGACCCTGTATTTCACGGCTGGCACCACCCCCACTAGTGCGGTCGCCTGGGTGGGGCATGTTGACCTGCACCGGCAGACCCCGGCCGTGGACATCACCGACGGCGCAGTCACCGCCGCCAAAATCCAGGCGTCGGAGGAGATGTGGGCCAAGATCGGTGCCTTCGCCGCCGTGACTACGGACATGCTCACCGCGGGGGAAGCCACCATCACCGGCACCGCCGTCGTCGGCGACCTCATCGGCAACACGCTCAGGGGCGGCAGCCTGTCTCTACTCGACCAAGAGGCCGCGTCGAACACCGCGACCGCGCTTTGGAAGAACGCCAAGAACGCAAACAACTTAAACACGCTCTTCTCAACGCTTCGGTATTCGCTCACGACAAGCGACACCGGGGTCGTTGTTACTGCGACAGCCGGGGAAAGCACCACCGGGCTTTTTGCGGATAGCGTGAACGGACACTTCCCTGAGGTCGGCCCCACGTTTTCGGTCGGCCCGATCACCCTCACGGCCACCTTCAAGCCAAACTATGCGGCGAAGGGCGTAGCCCTAAAAGTTCTGTCGAATGAAAACCGCTGGTACAGCAGCGGCGGCGTGGACGTCGCTGCCGGGTCAACAGTCACCCTCCGCGTCACTATCCCCGAGGGCGAATGGTGGAACCAGAACCCCACCATCGGCGATTTCAGCAGTTTAAAGGTGCTGCTGGGCACAGGAATGACTGCAGGTAAGACCGCCACGGTCAGCAACATCACCGTGTCATGGCCGCGAATCCTGACAACGGGGCTACAGATATTCCGTGACGAGACCGGCCTGGCCCGCATCGACATCTCCGACTCCGAGGGCAACATCACGACACTCTCGTCGCGTGGAGCAACTGTGCGCGACACGGCGGGAGCCGCAATCGGAACAGTCACATGGCGAAACCTCGTGACTCCGCCTCTCGCATACGCGCTCTCCACCACGAGCCAGTCACTCACCGGGAACACGTGGGTGACCGGATCCATTGTGGGTGGCACGATGAAGCTGGCGGGCGGAGTCACCAACAACAGCAGCCATCTCGTGATACCCGAATCCGGCTTCTACCGGCTTACTGGCCGCGCCAAGTTCGCGTCGGACACGACCGGCCGCCGCGGCGTCGGATTCAGCATCAACAGCGGCGCTGCGAACACAAACACGTTCGCACTCCCAGCGTCCGGCACGCACACGGTCGAATGCAACGCGCTAATGGCCCTGAATGCCGGAGACACGATCGCCCTGAGTCTGTACCAGAACTCCGGCGGCAACCTGAGCTCGCCGGAACGGGAGCTATCAATCCAATACGTCACCAGCGTCTAGCGCCGACACAACAGGAGAAAACCACCGATGACTACCACCAACTATAAGGGTATCCCGGTGCCAGATGCGGGCGACTCGCTGTTGTCCGCGTTCCGGGACATGGCGTCCGTGCTGGGCGTCATCTCCCCGATGGGGTCCATCGCCGCCGCCCGTACCGCTCTCACCGCAGCGGAGAACGCCGGCAGTCCACCCACCAGTGAGCACCCCGCCTACATCGACGTCGGCGGGATCATCTACCGGGCGACTGGCGCCAAGGGCTCCAACCAGGTGTGGGACCTGGCTCCCATCAACCAGACCGAGGGCTACGAGGACACTGTGTCCGCGTCTCTCGCGGGCACAACCATCACCCGTACCGCGGGGTCCCAGCACGCCCTGATCACCTCATCCCTGCCGACCCGGCCCTACAACCGGCTGGTGGTCGCCTGGGGTATGTGCAACCTGGACCCCACGGGCACGATCGGCCTGCGGATGCTCATCCGCAACACCGACGGGCAGACCTCCCGATACGAAACTAATGGGTCTGCTGAGTCGCAGTCGGTGTTCAACATGATGTCGGTGCCCGCCGGCGTTGACCCACAGGTCATCCTCGCCCTGAGCTTCGGCGGGTCGGGCAACTCGTCCGCGAGGCTGTCGGCGGACCGAGCATCCACCAGGCTCGCTGTGCTCGCATTCCCCATCACGATGGCCTAACCAGCCCGCAAAACACTTGAAGGCCCGTTCTCATGGCTGCGGGGCCTTTCATACCCGAACACAACTCAACAGAGAAAGAGAGGCAGCGCCGTGGTAATGCGCGGAATTGACATCGCGTCCTATCAGAAGGGAATAGACCTGTCGCAGGTCCCCTGCGATTTCGTCATCGTGAAGGCGACCGAGGGCACCGGCTACGTCAACCCGGACTGTGCCCGCGCGGTCGAGCAGGCCCTAAAACTCGGCAAAGCCGTGGGCGTCTACCACTACGTCAACGGCGCCGGCGCGACCGCCGAAGCTGAGTACTTCTACTCCCAGTGCAAGGGATGGAACGGCAAAGTCGTCTGGTGCGTGGACTGGGAGTCCGGAGGCAACCGAGCCTGGGGCAACACCACCTACCTGGACACACTCATCAAGCGACTGCGTACACTCACGGGCCGCCCGCCGATGCTGTACGCCTCGTCCTCAGCGTTCCCCTGGACCATCGCGAAGAACAATGACTGCGGCACGTGGGTCGCCCAGTACGCCTCCAACGCCGCCACCGACTACCAGGACACCCCGTGGAACGAGGCCGCCTACTCGTGCACGATCCGCCAGTACTCCTCCACCGGCAGACTGACCGGCTGGAACGGGAACCTGGACCTGAACAAGTTCTACGGCAACCGGGATGCCTGGAACAAATACGCCGGCACCAGTACCGCTACCGCGACCGTCGCCAAGGCATCTACCGCCACAGCCACCGTGAAGACGGCGGCCGCGAAAACCACTGCGGGCACCCTGGACGTGACCGCAATCCAGAAAGCAGTGCACGTGACCGCCGACAACATCGTCGGCACACAGACGCGCACCGCCGTGTCCCTAGTCGCCCAGGCAAGCCGCTGGGGCGGCACCAAGTTCCCCAACGGCGTCGCCGCCACACAACGCGCCGTCGGCGCCACACCGGACGGCATCTGGGGCCCCGCATCCAAGGCCGCCCATGACAACACCGTCAAGGCCATCCAAACGGCGCTCAACGCGCTCGGCTACAAGCTCGACGTCGACGGCATCTGGGGCCCCGCCACCGAGAAAGCTGTCACCGACGCCCTCACCAAGGGCCACCAGGCATAAGCAAAAGGGGAACGTCATGGGGAAGCACGTAGCACTCACCGAGGACCGGACCATCGTCGCGTGGCTGACGCCCGAGCGGCGCAAGGCCCTCTACTCCGCCGTCGCCGCCATACTCGGCGCGCTCGCGGCCCTCGGGGTCATCACCGGCGAGCAGTCCGAAGCGTGGGCGCAGGTGGCCGAGCAGGTCCTCGCCGTCGCCGCCCTCATCCTCGCCGCCATCCACACCGGCGGCGTCTACGAGGCACCAATCGTGGGCACACCGGTGGATGACGACGACGGCACCCCGGTGTCAGGCGCGGACGGTGGGACCGGTGACTGACCCGGCCATCATCACCCCGATCCTCGTCGCCGTCGTCGGCCTCGCCGGCGTCCTCGCGGGCCAGTCCACATCCCGGCGCATGCACCGGGAGGACTACCAGCTCGCCCGCCAGGGCGCGGAGGTGACCACTCTGCGTGCTGTCGTCGAGTCCCTCACCGAGCGCGTCGCCTCCCTCGAGCGGGCGCTAGCCGCCTCCGAGGCGCGCGTGGATGCCCTGGTGGACGCCCGCGACGACGCCCAGCGCGACCGGTGGGCAGCAGTCGACTACGCCCGCCACCTCATCTCCTGGGGTCACGCACTCACGCTCCTCATCCCGGATGAGCTCCCCGCGCCGCCCCAGCCCGAGGCCCCGCCCGCGCTCGCGGACGACCTCTGACTGTCCGCGGACGCAAGCCGCCCCACACCCGGTCGGGTGTGGGGCGGCTATTCGTCTACCCAGAGGGTGGCGAACGGCTACTGCTATGGCTACACCTGGCCGCGCATCCTGCACCGGCAGCCTACGAGTAATCGCTGCTATTACAGCGTTTGCCGGCGCTCCCGCTTGGTCATCGTTGGCGTGTGCGGCGGCCTTTTAATCCGAAGGTCGCGGGTTCGAGCCCCGCGGGGGGCACTGTGGGAAGTCCGGTGCGACGTCGAAGAACGTGCTCAACCCCCAATAATCGCCGTGGCGAGGGCGCCGGTATATCTGTCCGCGAACAGCGTTTGCGAATCCCGTACAGCACCCCGATGGATAACCCCGCCAGAAGCGGCACGAACAGCAGCACTCGAATCGCCCCAGCGGCACTCATGTCTCCCTCTATCAGCATGTCGATAATGCCTTCGAGGAGCAATATGGAAAGCAGCCCGAACAGGACTCCCAGCATATTCGCGAGGACTGCCGCAATATGATGTCGCATCGTTCGCCACCTCCCCGACGCGCAACGCTCTCATTGAATTGAAATCCGCCGCCGGCGCGGTGGAGCCGTTCGCATTCGCTCCACCGCGCCGCTCCTCACCGCTTACGGGTCGCGGCCAGGTAGATGTAGATCGCCACCATGGCGGCGATGATCGAGAGAATCCATCGCACCCAGTCGACGCCGGGAGTATCCCCCACACCGAGCATGTCTGATACGGCGCCGCCAATGAATGCACCCACAGCACCCAGGACGATCGTCCACACAATGGACAGGTTCTGATCCCCTCTCATAATCAACCTGGCGATCGCCCCGATGACGCCACCGAAGATGATCATTCCAATGAGTTCACCCATGACACATCCCCCTTCGGATCGTGCTGAACGATGTGCTCAACGCTACGAAATATCACGTAGAGCACCGGCGCCCTATACGCCTGTAATCAACATACACCACGGCTTCCCGGAAGTGAGATCGCTCTCGCATGGATGCATGAAAGCAACTGCACACCCATAGTTCTACCGTCTTATTCTCACTCGATTCCAGTCGCGCATTCAGGGAATTCACGCATTCGCCGACCTGGCTTAATAAAGGCTGACAAGGGGCCGGCGGATGCCCCACCGCACCGTCCCGCCCGTCCTCACGGGGCGGGACGCCGAGCTGACGTACATGCTGCTCCAGCCCGCCCTCACGGGTCAGGACGGGCTGGAGGCGTTCTCGAGTGCGGCGAGAATTGCCTCGAAGGTTTCCTCGGGAGTGGCGCGGGAGGTGACGGTGACGCCGTCCTCGTCGGCGTCGAGCGGCTGCAGGGTGGCGAACTGGGAGGGCAGCAGGGCCGGGGGCATGAAGTGTCCCTCGCGGTGCTCCATGCGCTCGCGTAGCTCGCTCTGGTCGGCAACCAGGTGAATGAAGAAGACGCGTCCTTCCGCCTGGGACAGCAGCTCCCGGTAGGAGCGCTGAAGCGCGGAACAGGTGACGATCGTCCGAATACCGTGACGCGCCTGCCGGGTCATCCAGTCTCGCAGTGACTCCAGCCAAGGACGCCGATCCGCGTCATCGAGGGGCACACCGCGGGACATCTTGGCGATATTGGCCTCCGGATGGAAGTCGTCCGCCTCGGCCACGGGCCATCCCAGGGCCTGGTGGAGGTTCTCGGCGGCGGTGGTCTTCCCGCATCCGGCGACCCCCATGAGGACGAGATGTTCAACGGGTTGTCTCATAGTCGACCCTTCAGCCTTCATCGCCGATATCGAGTACTACGGTAATGTGCCCCAGCCGCCGAGAACGCTGCCCTGGGAAGCTCCTCACGGGTCGATCGGCGTCCTCGCGGGTTACCCCGCGTGCTTGACGCCCCGGCGGTCAGGGGCCTACAGCGCTGCCGTAGCCGGGAGCCGACGGCGCTGGAGAGTCAGGCCTAGAGCACGGCGGCCGCGAGCAGCACCACGGGCACGAAGCCCGCCGTCGTCAGCAGGACGGCGTCACGGGCGAGCGGCTTGGCGACCCCGTAGCGCGAGGCGTACATGAACACGTTTTGCGCTGTCGGCAGCGCCGCCGTCGTCACCGGCATGAGCAGCGCGTGGCCGCGCAGCCCGAC
>NZ_JAWDJJ010000047.1:0-8563 GCF_032465695.1 Actinomyces sp. MRS3W | reverse complement strand
GTCCATGCCGCCCGGAAGCTCGGAGGCGACGACGCGCAGATCGCCGCGGCGGTGGGGCGGGCACTGACGGCCACCGCCGGCGCTACCGCAACGCCCAGACCGACGGGATAGGCTGGACTCATGCCCCAGTTCGGACCCGCTAGCGCCGCCGACGCACCGGCCGCCCCGGCGCCGGTTGACGTCGACCGCGTCATGGACTGCGTGCGCCGTCTGGGGCTGCGTTTCTTCCTCGACGATGAGGGCGATGTCGGCATCCCCTGGCGCTACGTCACCGTCCATGCCATCTTCCAGGGCGACCGCGCCCTGCAGCTGCGCGGCATCTGGCACCGCATCGCCGACACCGAGCACCTGGCCGCGCTACGGCGGCTGGTGGAGGACTGGAACGCCACCCGCATCGGCCCCAAGGCCTACCTGACCATTGCCGACGGCGGCGTCGTCCGCCTGCACGGAGAGGTCACCTACCCGCTGGCCGCCGGCATGACCGACGCGCAGCTGGAAGACTTCATTTTCACCGGCTGCCGGCTCATCGTTGCGCTCATGCGGGAGGCGGAGGACGTCTTCCCCGACCCGATCCGGGGGAGGCTCGAACCATGAGTCGGCGCCGCCATGGGAAGCGCTGGACGGATTTCATCGCCAGGCTGTTCGCCAAGTCGTGGGATCAGCGTGTACCCAGCGACCGTGACGCTCCGGACGCGGATCGGGGCGGGTCCCACGGCCGCGTCCGTTTCCGGCCAACCGGGCCGGTGGAACTATCCGACTTCGACATCGACTACCCCGAACGCTCCGACGCCGACCAGGAACCGGCGGATCAGGCCGGCTCGGATGACACCGCCGCAACCAGCGACGAGCTGACCTCCCCACTGACGCTGGAGCGCATCGAGGCCATGCTCACCGGCCCCATGGGATACGGGGCACGGCGCCACCGCGACGGCGACCACACCTGCCTGCTGGGCACCTGGGACGGCTTCCCCTTCGTCATCGAGATCCCCGAGGGCCACGACGACTGGCTGCTCGTCTCCGGCGACTGGGAAAAACCGGCCGCTGAGGGGGAGCGCGACGAGCTGGCCGCCTCCGTCAACGACTGGAACCGGGACAAGTACTTCCCGACGGTGGCACTCGTGGATACCCCGGGCGGGCCGCTGGTGCGCGCCACCTACCTGGTGGGGCTGCGGCCGGGCGTCACCGACTCCCAGCTGCGCCTGCACCTGGACACCGCACTGTCGGCCTGTACCCAGGCCCTCAGCCAGGTCCGGCCCCTGCTGCCAGACCTGTGAACCCGGGGGAGACGCCGTCGTGAACCATCCTGCTGCCAGACAGTCCGAGCCGGTGCGGGTCGCCGTCGTCGGGCCGACCGCCACCGGCAAGTCCGACCTCGCCCTCGACCTCGCCGATGCGCTGGGGGGTCGCTGCGAGATGATCAATGCGGACGCCTTTCAGCTCTACCGCGGCATGAACATCGGCACCGCCAAGCTGCCGGTGAGTGAGCGCCGGGGCTACCCGCACCACCAGCTCGACGTGCTGGAGGTGACCCAGGAGGCCAACGTCGCCTCCTACCAGCGCCACGCCCGCGCCGATCTGGAGGCGATCACCGCCCGCGGCCGGCGTCCCATCATGGTGGGCGGCTCCGGACTGTACGTGCGTGCCGTCACCGACGCCCTGGACTTCCCCGGAACCGATCCGGCTGTGCGCGCCGCGTTCCAGGACCGCGCCGACGCCGAGGGCGCCGCGCGGTTGTGGGAGGAACTGCGCGAGGCGGATCCGGAGGCGGCCGCCCGCATCGAGCCCTCCAATACGCGCCGTATTGTGCGCGCCCTGGAAGTGATACAGCTGACCGGCCGGCCTTTTACCGCCAGCTTGCCCCGGTACGCGGACCTGGCCCCCACCGTCCACCTGGCGCTGCGCCTGGACCGTGCCGCACTCAATGCCCGCATCGACGCCCGTGCCGCCACCATGTTCAGCTCCGGGCTGCTGGAGGAGACCGAAGCGCTGCTTGCCTCCGGCCTGCGCGAGGGCCCGACGGCGGCGCGCGCCATCGGCTACGCCCAGGCCATCGCCGTCCTTGACGGGCACCTGACCCGGCAGGAGGCCGCGGCGGAAACGGCCGCCGCCACGCGCAAGCTGGCCTCCCGGCAGATCAAGTGGTTCCGCCGCGATCCGCGCGTGCACTGGCTCGACGTTGCCGTCGACGCCGCCGGCCAGTGGCGGCCCGGGGAGCGTGAGCGGGTTGTGGCCGAGGCGGTGCGAATCGTTCGCGCGGGTGCGGCCGTGGCACAGCCGGAGCGCACCGGCGAGGCAATAGGCTGGGGCCCATGACCATTGCCCCCGGCCTGGCCGGCCACGAGCTCCTCAAGGGCCACGCCGCACACAGCGACTTCCTGTTGCTCCTGGACCCCGAGTGCGAGATCGACATGACCGCTGCGGACATTGCCGCCGTCTGTGATCGATACGCGGGCCTGGGAGCGGCAGGTCTCATACGCGTGGTGCGCACCGCCGCCCTGCCCGGCACCGAGGCGTTCCGTGAGGCCGCCCCCGAGGCAGAGTGGTTCCTGGATTGCTACCGCAGCGACGGTTCCGTGGCACGAGCCTACGGCGACGCCTTGCGCCTGTTCGCCGCCGTCCTGGACGCCGAGGGGCTGGCGCCGCTTGCCGACGGCGAGTCGATCACCGTCGGCACTCGCGGCGGCGCCCGCACCGTCACCCGCCTGGGGCAGTTGTGGGCGGTGGACATGGGGCGGGTGCGGCTGGCCGAGGTGGCCGAGCCGGACGCCGACCCGATCGACGAGGGCTGGGACACGGCGATGCACATCCCCGGCTTGGAGGGAGATCGGGCGGCCCTGAGCCTGGAGCTGGTCGGTCGGCACGCCGTCGTCGCGCTGCTGGAGGAGGCTGAACTGGACGCCGCCGCGCTGGGAGACGCGGGCGAAACCGGCGGGCCGGCCGTTGCGACGCCTGAAACGGAGCAGGTGGAACTGGTCGTGCCCCTGGGGGAGCACATCGACCCGGAAACCGGTAACCGTGTGGGCCTGGCCCGCATCCGGATGCTGGAGGGTGACGCGGCGGCCCGCGCCGAGGCCTGCTGCGCGGTGGCCGTGGCCCTGCACGAGTGGAGCGGGGCCGAGGCGCCGGCTGACTACCTGCTGCGCCTGGACGACGGTGAGCTCGGCGTGCATGTGGATGCCGCGCCTGCCGGGCTGAGGGAGGCGGGGGCGGAGGTGTTGGTCACCGGCCCGGCCGTTGTCATCGCTCGCGCCACCGTCGCCTGACCTGGCGCATGCGCCCGCAGCAACGCCACGCGCCCGGCAGCGCCCGCACCCCCTCTTCACCGAAACCGGCACTAATAACACGCCGAAACCGGCATAAGTGACGTCCCGGGTGCTGCTGTGGCATTGCTCGTGTTGTCGAGGCCCGCGTTGCTGGGGCAGGGTGGGTGTTGTGTCCTTGTCAGGGGCGGCTGGCCGGTTCTGAGTGCTTTGGGACCACCGGCGAGGCAACCGGCGGCTGGGTGACGGATGGTGCAGGCCGGGGTCTTTCGCCAGGGGTGTCGTCGGCGACTCCAGTTGGACCGTCATTGCGCGGTTGGACCGCTTAAGCGCGGTTGGACTGCCTTTGCGCGGTTGGACTGCCCCAGACATGGTCTCAGGCAGTCCAAGCGGGGGCAGACGGTCCAAGCGGGGGCAGACGGTCCAAGCGCGCGGAGGATGTTATTTGGGCTGACTGGGGCGTTGCGGTCGTAGACGATGCGGGTTGGTGAGTCGCTTGCGGTGAGTTGGCAGGGCGCCGACAACGCGGGGTGAGCCATCAAGACGCGGGGTAGCCGCCGAGAACGCCGCCTAGGGCGGCGTTCTCGAGGGCCGTCCGGCGTGCTCGAGGGTTCTAACCCGCGTGCTCGAACGACCTGCCGATGAGCCCGCCAACCACCCGGCCATGTCCATGACCGCACAGCCGGAACCGCGCCATGAGACTTGACCCACCACACTGCGGGACCCGTCCGACCTGCCCCGGGCCTTGACTGAGACGTGACCCGGCACGGCTGAATCACGATGGATCTGTGCGGTGGATGCGGTTGATGCGGACACACCGTCCGAATGACTGTAGCCGTGGCGGCCTGCTCCCCGTAGGCTGGGGCGGTGTCCGCAGCAGGCGGGCACACCCGAAAACGGGAGGGAATCCAGGTGGCACGCAGCGCCGAGAGCGTCGACCTTCTCAAGTGCTCCTTCTGCGGCAAGAGTCAGAAACAGGTCAAGAAGCTCATCGCGGGACCCGGGGTCTATATCTGTGATGAGTGCATTGAGCTGTGCAACGAGATCATTGACGAGGAACTGGGCACCTCCTCCTCCGGCGTCCCCCTCGAACTGCCCAAGCCGCAGGAGATCTTCGACTTCCTCAACCAGTACGTCATCGGCCAGGAAGGCGCCAAGCGCGCCATGAGCGTGGCCGTGTACAACCACTACAAGCGTGTCCAGATGCGGGAACGCTCCGTTGCCGAGGGCGACGGCCTGGAACTGGGCAAGTCCAACATTCTGCTGCTAGGCCCCACCGGCACCGGTAAGACCCACCTGGCCCGCACGCTCGCGCGTCTGCTCGACGTTCCCTTCGCCATTGTTGACGCCACCGCCCTGACCGAGGCCGGCTATGTGGGCGAGGACGTGGAGAACATCCTCCTCAAGCTCATCCAGGCCGCCGACGGCGACGTCAAGCGCGCCGAAAAGGGCATCATCTACATCGACGAGATCGACAAGATCGGACGCAAGGCCGAGAACCCGTCGATCACCCGTGACGTCTCCGGGGAGGGCGTCCAGCAGGCCCTGCTCAAGATCATTGAGGGCACCACCGCCTCCGTGCCCCCGGGTGGGGGACGCAAGCACCCCCACCAGGAATTCCTCGAGATCGACACCACGAACATCCTGTTCATCGCCGCCGGTGCCTTCTCCGGCATTGAGGAGATCGTGCGTCAGCGCCGCCGCCGGGAGGCCGGCGCGCAGATCGTCGGCTTCGGCGCCACCCTGGCCAAGGACCAGCACGAGGACGTCTTCGCCACCCCAGTCCGCCCCGAGGACCTGCACAAGTTTGGCCTCATCCCCGAGTTCATCGGTCGGCTGCCCGTCATCGCCACAGTTCACGACCTGGGTGTGCCCGAATTGGTGCGGGTCATGACCGAGCCGAAGAACGCCCTGGTCTCCCAGTACAAGTACCTGTTCAGCCTCGACGGGGTGGAACTGGAGATGACCGACGAGGCCATCGAGGCGATCGCCACCCTGGCGCTGGAGCGCAAGACCGGGGCCCGCGGCCTGACCAGCATCGTGGAGGAGGTGCTCGGCCAAGCCATGTTCGAGGTTCCCTCCATGCCGGAGGTCGGTCGTGTCATTGTTGACGCCGACGCCGTGCGCGGCACCGGCAAACCCCGCTACGAGGCGGGCAGCGGCACCCTGTCGGCGACCAGCAAGCGAAGCCGCAGCGCATGAGCGACGCGACCACCGCAGGGTCCGGCCCCGAGGCCGATGTCGAGGCGCGGGCGGGACAAGGCGCACCGGCGTCTGCCGGAGCAGCAGCCGGGGTGCCGCCTCAGCTGGCCGCCTACCGCGCCACCATCGACAACCTCGACGCCGCCCTCATCCACCTGCTGGCGGAGCGCTTCCGCTGCACCCGCCAGGTGGGCAGGCTCAAGGCGGACCTGCACCTGCCGCCGTCGGATCCGGCCCGCGAGGAGCAGCAGGTCGCTCGCCTGCGCTCGCTGGCCGAGGAGGCGGGCCTGGACCCGGTATTCGCGGAGAAGTTCTTCGCCTTCATCGTCGCCGAGGTCATCCGCCATCACGAGGCCATCCGGGATGGACTGCCCGAGGACGCTCCCTAAGATGGCGGTGGCCGCCGGGCACCCGGAAACCCAGGTGCCCGGGCCGGCCTACTCCGCGCCGGGCGCGTATCCGGTCATGTGCCCGTTATCCGGGCTGTAGGCAACGATCAGTTCGGAGCTGAAGAGGTAGAACTGGTCCTCGCCGAATTCGTAACCCTCCAGCGGGCTGATCAGCTCGCCGTCAGCGATGGTCCACATGCCGCGCAGCGAGAGGGCTGATGCCGTCTGCATGGGGGAGGAGTCGGTGAGCATGATCAGCGAGTCGTCACCCGAGATGATGAAGTGCGGGGAGTAATCGAAGCTGCAACTCCAATCCTCCTGTGTGGCGGTGAGCTCGGTCCCGTCCACCAGGAAGGCCTGCATACATCCTGAATCGGCGTCTTCGTCGGTTCTCACTTGGACGCGTGCCCAACTGATGTCACCATTTACTCCCAGTATCTGCATCTGTTTCGCGGTCACATGCGGGGAATCGAACATATACGCCGCCCCCGGCGCGTCCCGGGCCTCGTTGCTGATTTCGAAGCTGTTGATCTCCACTCCAGTGGGTGATAGCACCGTGTACCGCTGCGCGTCGTAATCGATCTTCCCCCAGCCATCGGTCAAGGCGAAGACGTTCTCCTCATCACCGAGCTCGAAGTCGATGATGTCGCCGGTGGCGACGTTGACCGCTGTACTGGTGGAGACGCGCACGTAGGTGACGTTGTCGTCCTGATAGACGCGGCCCGGATCCGGGTACGCGGCGGGCTGGTCGATGATGATCTCCCCGGAGTCGTCGATGACGATCTCCCACAAGGCCGTATTCGGGTCGGACGCAGACCAGGCAGTACAGGTGCCATCGCTTTCGCAGAGGTATGCATAGGTGTCCAGGAACTCCGGGGAGTCCCAGGACTCCCACGGGGCAACAAAGGCGCCGCCGTCAGACTGGTTGAGGAGGCTGCCACCGACGACGACGTAGTCACCCCAATACTCGAAGCGGAAATGGTCTGTGTAGAGCTCTACCGCGGTGCTCCACTGCTCCTCCGGCTCGCCGTCGGCCAGGTCGTAGGCGGTCACCGTCCGCCGGTCGGATGTGTCAGCTGCGCCGACGACGACGAGCTGACTGCCGTTGCCCCTGACATAGGAGTCCGCATCGATGTCGAGGGACCAGGTACGGTGCGAGCCCTTCGCCCAATCAGCCGAGACGCGTTGCGAATCGGTGCCGCCTGCACGGCCAGAGCGCAGGAACATGGTGACGAGGGTGCCCGCGGCCACCAGCGCGATAACACCCACAACTGCTCCGATGATCAGCGGCCCGGAGCGCTTTTTCGGGGGTGGCGAGACGGCGGCAGCCATCGCCGGATAGGAGCCGACGGGGACGTGGCTCGGCTGGGGCACGGCAGCGGTGGGATCATCATCAGGCTGCGAGTGAGTTGAAGAAGGGGGAACACTCATACCCGAAGCGTAGGGACACCGCCCGACCAGCATCGAAACAATCCACACTGTGGCGCGTACGGCTCGTGGAGAAGGCTCCAACCATGTCGGAACCGGGACGGAGAAGCCCCGGACGTCATTTCGACCGGTTTCGGCACGTCATTAGTGCCGGTCTCGGTGAAGAGGAGGTGCCCGGTCACACAGTCATCCGGTCATACGCGGGTGTAGAGCTCGTCGATCTCCTGGGCGAAGCGCGCGGTGGCCTCCGCGCGGCGCACCTTGAGCGAGGGGGTGAGCAGGCCGTTGGCCACCGTGAAGTCGCCGGGCAGGATGGTGAAGGTACGGATGGATTCGGCCCGCGAAACCGCCTCGTTGGCGCGGGCAACGGCCCGTTCAAGCGCTGCCCGCACTCGCGGGTCTCGCGCAGCGTCGACCGGGTCCATATCCGGTAGGCCGTGGCTGGACAGCCACAGTGGCAGCATCTCCGCATCCAACGTCACCAACGCGCCCACGCACGGCCGGTTCTCGCCGACTACGAGCACCTGGCTGACTAGCGGGTGGCCGCGCAGCCGGTCCTCCAGGACTGCGGGGGCCACGTTCTTGCCGCCCGCGGTGACAATGAGCTCCTTCTTGCGGCCGGTGATGTGCAGGAAGCCGTCGGCGTCGAAGGAGCCGATATCCCCGCTGCGCAGCCAGCGGCTGCCCTCCGCCGAGTCGGTCTCGGGATCGGCAGGCGAGTCCGCAGGCAGGGTGACAAAGGCCTCGGCGGTCGCTTCAGGGGCGTTGTGGTAGCCGCGGAAGGTGCCGATCCCGCGGATGAGGACCTCGCCGTCGTCGTCCAGGCGGATCGCGGTGCCCGGCAGGGGCAGGCCGACCGACCCGATGTGCACGGCGCCGGGCAGGTTGACCGTGCACGGGGCGGAGGTTTCCGTCAGCCCGTATCCCTCCAGCACGGTGACCCCGGCGCCGCGGTAGAAATGGCCCAGCCGCTCACCGAGCGGCCCGCCGCCGGAGATGACGTGGGTGACGCGCCCGCCCAGCAGACTGCGCAGGGTGGAGAACACCAACCGGTCGAAGGCGGCCCGCTGGGCGCGCAGGCCCCGGCTCGGACCGGCGGGGGTGTCCAGCGCGCGGGAATAGGCGATCGCGGTTTTGGCCGCCAGTCGGAACACCTTCTGCTTGGCGCCGGTGGCACGGGCGTCGGCGGCGTTGTAGATCTTCTCGAAGACGCGCGGCACCGCGGGCACGAAGGTGGGGCGGAAGGAAGCGAAGTCGGTGACCAGGTTCTTGACATTCGGGGCA
>NZ_JAWDJJ010000046.1:0-2402 GCF_032465695.1 Actinomyces sp. MRS3W | reverse complement strand
CTCCTGATCCGGCCCGCCGGTGAAGGCGACGCGCGCGCCCGCCTCGGTGTGTCAAGGATGAGCACGGCATCCTCGGCGAGGTCGGGTACGAGCCGGCCCGCGGCCTGCAGCCCGGCGAGCGTGCTCAGGGCGGCGCCGTGCCAGAAGGCGGCGCTGCGGCCGCGGCGCAAGAGGGCGTGGCCGTCGGTGAGCACCACCGTGAGTGCCTCGCGTCCCGCAGCGGTGGGTGCGCCGTGGGACGAGCCCGCCTCGGCGGCTACGGGCACGGCCCAGGCGCGGGCCTCTTGCTCACGCGGCGGAAGCGACGTGGCGGCGTTGAGGGCGGTGACCAGCTCGGCGTCGGCACCGGCGTGCGCAGCCCGAGACAGCAGCGTGCGCTGGGACGGCGTCAGGGCGGCGGGCAGGCCGGTGCGAATCGGGGCAGCCGCGTCGTCGGGCGCATCCGCCGGGGTCGCAACCGCGCTCCACAGATAGTCGTGGCGGCGTTCCAGCCGGGCCAGATCGCTGCCGGCCCCGGCCTGCGCCTGGCGAGGCAGCAGGCAGGTGACCGACCAGTTGTGGGCGCTTTTGCCCGGCCAGGCCGGATCCAGGCGCAGGGTGCGTCCGCGCAGCTGCTGGACGGAGGTTGCGGTGGTCACGGTGGTGAGGTCGATGAGGGTGTTGACCGCCGGGCAGTCCCACCCCTCCCCGAGCAGGCCACGGGTGCCGACCACGAGCCGGACGGCGCCGCGCTCCACCAGGGTGCTCACCGCGCGCACCACCGCGGCCGAGCCGGTTTCGGGGCCGCGCACACGCAGCACCCAGCCGTCGTCATGGGCGGGCAGCGCCAAACCGGTCGCCTCGCGCAGGTCGGCGAGGAGGGCGGCGTCCGGGGAGGCGAGCTGCAGGTGGCGTCCGGTCAGCAGCACCGGGTGCAGGTCACGCACCACCGCATCGGCCAGCATGGTGGCGTAGCAGCGCAGGGCACCGCCCTGGGCCTGTGCCGACGGCGCCCCGGGGTCGGTGAGCACATTGAGGGCGCGGTGGGTGGCGGAGCGGTCGGCGGCATCGGTGACGACGACGGCCCGCAGCCGCTCCCCCAGGGCCGCCTGCTCGGTGCGCAGGATCTCCACGGCGGCCACATCCTTGGCTCGGGAGGCAGCACAGACGGTGTCCTGCGGCGAGCGCCCCACCCGCAGCCCGGCGTCGGTGAGGTGGTAGCCGTATCCGGCCAGGAGCTCTTTGACGCCCTCCCACTGCTGGCGGCGGGCGGGGTCGGGAAGGAGTCGGCCGAGGGCGTAGCGGCCGAGTAGGTCCAGTAGCTCGTCGATGTCGAGTATTCGGGCGGGCGGGAGGAGGGGAACCAGGGTGGTGGTGAGCACGGTGGGCGTGTAGGCGCCCAGCCGTTGCTGCAGCAGGGCGGCGGCGGCCGTCGCCGCCTGCGGGTCGGCGTCGAAACCGGCAACCAGGCGCGCGGTGAGGCTGGCGGCGAGCTCATCGGGCCCCGGTTCGGGTGCGAGCATGTCGAGCAGGAACTGAATCCCGTCCGGGGACAGCAGTAGTTCGTCGATGCGGTGCCCCAGCTCGGCACCGGCGGCGGCGAGGAAGTTCTGCTCCTCGGGGTCGGGCAGGGTGAAGCGCACGAGATTGCGGCTGGGGGCGAGGCAGCCGGCGCGAACGACGGCGGGGATGGGGATCTCGTAGTCGACGTCGCCCAGCAGCGCGTAGTAGCGGGAACGGGAGCGGTCCTCAACGGAGGGCAGGGTGGCGGTCAGGCCGATGAGGGTGGGGCGGGCGCCGACCGCGTCAAGGCGGGCGAGCAGGTAATGGACGACGGCCGCCCAGTGGGTGCGCAGGTGGTGGCACTCGTCGACGATGATGGTGCCGACGCGTGCCTCAACGAGCGCGTCGAGGCGGGAACGGGCCTGCGGGTGTAGCAGGGCGGCGAGGTGGTCGACGTCCAGGGAGGCGACCGTGGCGCGTATGGAGGAGGCGCGCCGGGAGATGCCGGAGAGGTAGGCGGCCGGGTTGGAGGCGGCCAGGTCGGCCAGCCAGGTCTCGGCCTGCTGCGGGGTCTGGCCGGTGGCGGTCAGTTCCTCCACCCAGCGGGTCCGGGCGGCCTCTTGCCAGGGGGCGGCGGAGTCCACCACCGACAGGGACTGGTAGGTGACGGCGGTGAAATCGTCCGGGGCGGCGTCGGGGGCGACGGCGTCGGCAACCGTCGGGGCGGCCCCTGCGGCGGTGCGGAAGCAGGTGCGGGCCTGGTCAACCCACTGCTGGCGGATGACGGTTGTGGGGGTGAGCACGAGCGCGGGCCGCCCGTTGGCCACCGCCAGCGCGAGCCCGATGAGGGTCTTGCCGGCGCCGGGCGGGGCCACGAGGTGCAGGCGGGCGCCGTCGTCGGGGCTGACGGCGCGCAGCAG
>NZ_JAWDJJ010000045.1:0-7309 GCF_032465695.1 Actinomyces sp. MRS3W | reverse complement strand
GGTGTCGAACCGTCGGGTTACGTGCCGAAGCGTCCACCCGAAGGTACGAACCGTCAGCTCTAGTGCCGAACCGTCAGCACGCCCGCCAGCACTCCCTGACACCACCCCGCCGGATCGGCACGTCACTTGTGCCGGTTTCGGCATGTTATTAGTGCCGGTTTCGGTGAAGAGGGGTGGGTGCGTAGGTGGCGGGGCGCGGTGTGCAGCGTGGGCGGGATCGCAGGATTGCGACAGCGCAGCGACAGCCCGGGAATGTACGGACAGGTAACCTTTCGGTACACGATTTGTTGAACCTCAAAAGGAACTGTCATGCACGTCCCTCGCAAGCTCCTTATCCCCGCCGCCGTCCTGGCCGTGGGCGCCTCGCTGGCCGCCTGCTCGATCAACGTCGGCAGCTCCGACCAGGGCGCGACCAACACAGACAGCAGCGCTGCCGCTGTGGATGCGACTACGCAAGCGGCCGATGACGCCGAGGCGGCCGATGCTGACGCCGACGACACCGACGCTGCGCAGGCGGACGATTCGGCCGCCGACGACGCCGATGACGCCGAGGCGTCGTCGGGCGCGACTGACATCACCGACCAGGGTTGGCTTGACGCCATGGCGAACGGGACGCAGCAGACGGTCTCCGGCAGCTATGCGATTGAGGACGCGGGCGGGACGTACAACCTCGTTGGCGAGCTGGACAGCCTGTCCGTAGCGGGCTCGGAGGTGGTTGTCGCCGCGGAGAGGGTGGACAACCTCAACATCGCGGCCTCGGACGTGACCGTGTACGTCCGCCAGGTCAACCAGGTGCAGATCCTCGGTTCGGACGTGACCGTCTATTACCTCGACGGCAGTCCGTCGGTTCAGGATGCCGGCGCCGACAACACCGTCGAGCAACTCACGAACTGACGCCATGCCCAGGTCCGCACCCGCCCCCACTGCGCCCATCGCAACCGTCCTCCTCGTCGACGACGAGGCCCCCATCCGCGCCTCTCTCGGGCCCTACCTGGAGCGGAGCGGATACCGGGTCATGCTCGCCAGCGACGGAGTGGAGGCCCTCGACCTCCTGGACGCCTACGACATCGACATTGTGGTGAGCGACGTGCTCATGCCCCGCATGGACGGGCGCGAGCTCGTGCGGCGGGTGCGGGCCGACGGCGCGTGGACGCCGATCATTCTGCTCACCCAGGTCGATGCCTCCTACGAGCGGGTCTCCGCCCTGGACGACGGCGCCGACGACTACCTGTCCAAGCCTTTCGACCCCGCCGAACTGGCCTCCCGCATCCGCGCCGTCCTGCGCCGCACGCTGGGGACGGGACAACCCCTGACCGCGGCCACCAGGCTGGTGTCCGGCCAGCTGAGCCTGGACCGGGCCGGACGCCGCGTCACGCTCGCCGGGCGGGAGCTTGCGCTTACCCCCAAGGCCGTGACGCTGCTCGACTACCTCATGAGCCACCCTGGTGAGTTGCACACCCGTGAGGCGCTGCTGTCGGCCCTGTGGGGCATCGACTTCGCCTCTTCCACGCGCGCCGTCGACCACCGTATTCGCGAGCTTCGGCGTGCGCTCGGCGACGACGCCGCGGCCCCGACCTTCATTGAGACCGTGCCTCAGGGCGGCTACCGGTTCCGCGCCGAGGTGCGCGCATGAGCCGGCGTCCCTGGCTCCGGTGGGGTGCTGCTCTTGCGGTGGTGGCGGCGCTCACGGCCCTGGCCCACCTCTACTGGGGCGACCTGACGCTCATGGTGTCCACCCCCATTCCGGTGGTCGTGGCCGCGGCCGGTGCCGGGATACTCGCGGTGAGCGTCCTAGTCGTTCTCGCCCTTCGACGTCGGCAGGAGTCCCGACGACGCCTGCGCGAGGCTGTGCAGGAGGAGGCGCGCGATCGTCACCGCCAATTCCTGCGCCGTCTGGACCATGAACTCAAGAACCCGCTGACGGCGGTGCGCGCCGCCGTCGCCGACGCCTCGCGGCAGCCCGCCTCCGATGCTGTGCGCGCCAACCTGGAGGTCATCGACGGCCAGTCTCAGCGGATGGGCCGGCTGCTCACTGACCTGCGCAAGCTCGCCGAGTTGGAGACCGCCCCGCTTGAGCTTGAGGAGGTCGACGTGGCTGAAACCGTGCAGGATGCCGTGGACGCCGTCGTCGAGGAGGCCGCCGGGCGCGGGGCGCCGGTGCGGATGCGCCTGGACCTGCCCAGCGTGCCCTGGCCGCTGCCGCGAGTGCGTGGCGACGGCGATCTGCTGTATTCGGCCGTTTACAACGTCATCGCCAACGCCGCGAAGTACACCCCGTCAGGGGGCGTTATCGAGGTGCGCGGCCGGGAGGAGAACGGCGCGGTGACCATTGAAGTCGCCGACACCGGTATCGGTGTGCCCGAGGCGGAGGCTGACCTGGTCTTCCGTGAGCTCGGGCGGGCGAGCAATGCCCGCGACCGGCCCGGCTCCGGGCTCGGGCTGGCGTTGGTGCGCACGATCGTTGAGCGGCACGGCGGGGCCGTGTCCATGGCCTCCCGCCAGGGTGTCGGCACGCGCATATGGCTGACGCTCCCGGTGACCGGTCCGCCTCCCGCCGAGCATCCGCACCGTGAATGAACAGCCCCCTTGACCGCCCAAAGCAACACGTCACCTCCGTCAACCGATTTCAACCGGCCTCAACAGCCACCCCAACACCCTCAACAGCCCGCAACAGATAAGGACTCATCCCCATGACCCGGCTCCCACTCTCGTCCATCCCGCGCATCCCGGCTGCATGCGCGGCGGCCACCGCCCTGGCCCTGGCCCTTGCTGGCTGCTCCGGCACCGATTCCACCTCGGCGGCGTCCTCGGAGCCCGCCACGGCGCAGTCCTCCACGACGTCGGCGACCGCGGCGCAGACCGCTGAGGCGAGTGCCTCGGCCACTCAGTCCGACTCCGAACTGGCTGTGCCCGGCTACCAGGTCGGCGAGATTCCGCCGATCCCGCTGTTCGCATTGCCCGACCTTGGCCTGCTGACCGCCTCCACCGGCAGCCTCACCCCGGATCTGACTGGGGATCTCACATCCCGGCCGGGCATCACCGTGTCACCGGCGCGCTGCGATGAGGCGGGGATCCTCGCCGGCGGGACCACCGTCGTCGGCGGGGACGGCTCCGTGGTGACGTCCGACGGCGATTCCACCGTCATCAACGACGGTGAGGGCGCCGGCGTGTACGAGGACGGCACCGTGAGCATTGTTAACAACGGTGACGGCTCGGGCACGTACACCGACGGCACGACGAACATCGTCGTCGCCGGTGATGGCTCCGGCACCTACACGGACGGGACCCTGAGCGTTGTCGTCGACGGGGACGGCTCGGGCACCTACGAGAACTCCGCCACGGGGGAGTCGATTGTCATCGGTGGGGACGGCACCGGCACCTACTCCACAACGAGCGTCAGCATCACCAATGACGGCGAGGGCAGTGGCACCTACAGCGACGCCGACTCCGGACTCAGCATCGTCAACGACGGTGAGGGCTCTGCACTGGTCAGTCTGGGTGGGCAGACCGTCACCGTGGACGCCGACCCGTTGGCGCCGGTGGCGAATGTCGGTTCCTTCCCGAGCATTGACGCGGCCCAGCCGGTCGAGTCCTGCGGGACGGTCATCACCCTGGAGGACGGGGTGCTGTTCGACTTCGGCTCCGCGCAGGTTCGCACCGAAGCCGCCACCACTCTGGAGGAGCTTGCCGGGCTGCTCAATGAGGCGAATGCCCCGACCGCCTACGTTTACGGTCACACCGACTCGATTTCGGATGAGGCCTTCAACCAGACCCTGTCCGAGCAGCGGGCCCAGGCGGTGCTCGATGCCCTGGTGGCGGATGGGACGACGGCGCAGCTTGAGGCCGAGGGCTTCGGTGAGACGCGGCCGGTAGCCCCCAATGAGAACGCGGACGGCTCAGACAACCCGGCCGGCCGCCAGCTCAACCGCCGCGTGGAGATCTACGTCCCGGCCTTCTGAGGCCCGCGGCGGCGTGCTGTTGGCATGGTGCGGGCGCGGTCGCGTCGTTGGCGGCCGGAGTTCGGTGGGGGTACGTCATTTGTGTCGATCTCGGCACGTTATTAGTGCCGGTTTCGGTACGTCATTAGTGCCGGTTTCGGCATGTTATTAGTGCCGGTTTCGGTGAGTGGGGGCGCCGGCGGGCGAGTGGCCACGGTGACCGCTACGCTGTCGCCGTGAACTTGTCCGTCCCCGCCCCGTCGGCGTCCGCGCGCGCCTACCCCGGCCTGTTCATCTCCTTCGAGGGGGGCGATGGCGTCGGCAAGACCACTCAGATCGAGCTGCTCAGCACGCTGCTGGCGGCCGCTCGGATCACTTACCGGCGCACCCGCGAGCCCGGCGGCACCGAGCTGGGCGCTCAGATCCGTGCGCTGCTGCTGCACGGGGGCGAGGTGAGTCCGCGCGCCGAGGCCCTGTTGTACGCCGCCGACCGCGCCCATCACGTGACCACCGTGGTGCGGCCCGCGCTCGCGGCCGGCGCGATCGTCATCTCCGACCGCTATCTCGACTCCTCGGTTGCCTACCAGGGCGCCGCGCGCGAACTCGGCCCGCAGGAGGTGCGCGAGCTGTCCCTCTGGGCCACGGGTGGGCTGCTACCCGACCTCACCATCCTGCTGGACGCCGACGCCGACCTGGCCCGGAGCCGTGCCGGTGCACGGGGCAGCCGGGATCGGCTGGAACGTGAACCGGACGCTTTCCACGTGGCGTTGCGCGAGGAGTTCCGCGCCTTGGCCGGGGCAGAACCCGAGCGCATCAAGGTCGTCGACGCCGATCAGCCGGTCGCCGACGTGGCGGCCGAGGTCACCGGTCTGGTCGAGCGTCTCATCGCCGAGCGGGGGGCCGGCCTTCACGTCGAGGCGGATTCCGGCCGAGCCGAGCCGGTGCGCCCCCTGGGGGCCTTTCGCACCGCCGTGCGCTCGCGGGACAGCCGTCGGCAGCGCGGCCACGGCGGCGGCCGGGAGTCGGAGCAATGAGCGTCTGGGACGACGTCGTCGGGCAGGACCAAGTGGTCGCCACCTTCCAGTCGGCCGCCGCGGCCGCCCGCAACGTGACGGTGGAGGCATCGCCGCAGGAACCGGGCGTGGCCGACTCCTCCGCCATGACCCACGCCTGGCTGGTCACCGGCCCGCCCGGCTCCGGACGCTCCGTCGCCGCACGCGCCTTCGCCGCCGCCCTGCAATGCACGGGCCCCGAATCCGGGTGCGGTCAGTGCAAGGCCTGCCGCGACGTCATGAGCGGCGCCCATCCCGACGTGGTGCGCCTGGCCACCGAGAAGCTGCTCATCACCATGGAGGAGGTCAAGGGCCTCATCGGTGAGGCGCAGCGCCGCCCCTGGAGCGGTCGCTGGCGGGTCATCTTGGTGGAGGACGCCGACCGCATGGCCGAGCGCACCACGAACGTGCTGCTGAAGTCGATTGAGGAGCCGCCGCCGCAGACGGTGTGGATTCTGTGCACGCCGTCCGCGGACGACGTGCTGCCCACCATTCGCTCGCGCTGCCGGTTGGTGACGTTGCGCATCCCGCCCGCTGACGCCGTTGCCGAGCTGCTGGTGCGCCGCGACGGTGCCGACCCCGAGCTGGCCGCCCGCGCCGCCCGCGCCAGCCAGTCCCATATCGGGCTCGCCCGCCACCTGGCCGTTGATCCCGGCGCATGGGAACGCCGGCGGCGCCTGCTGCTGGCACCCATCTCATTGCGATCCGTGGGCGACGCCGTCCTGGCGGCGAATGACTTGGTGGAGGCGGCCGAGACGGAGGCCAAAGAGGCCACCACCGAACGTGACGCGGCCGAGAAGGCCGCCCTGCTGCGTGCGCTGGGTCTGGAGGAGGGCGGCCGGGTACCGCCGTCGCTGCGCGCCCAGGTGCGTCAGCTCGAGGAGGATCAGAAGCGACGTGCGCGACGGGCCCGCACCGACGTCCTGGATCGCGCCATGATCGATTTGCTGTCCTTCTACCGGGACGTGCTGGCGCTTCAGCTGGGCAGCGACGTTGAGCAGGTCAACATCGACCTTGCCGATGCGGTGGAGCAGGTGGCGCGCTCCACCCGCCCGCAGCTCTCGCTCGCCCGCATCAGCGCCATTGAGGAGTGCCGCAACCGGTTGCGATCCAACGCCGCGCCGCTGCTGGCGGTGGAGTCCCTCATGGTGCAGCTGCGCCCCCAGGCGTAGGAGCGTTTTACGACCTTGGGGTACAAAACACGACCCCGGGGTGGTCGTGAAACGTACCCCAAGGTCGTATTTCGCACCCCGGGGTCGTGTTTCGCGCGGGGTGGGAGACGAGCTGGGCTACCGCTGCTGAGCCGGGTGCGAGGAGGGGGCCTCGGCGAACTCGGTGGCGGCCCAGGAGGACAGCAGGCGCAGGGCGTCCTCGCTCGCGCTGCCGGGCTCGACGCCGTACAGGAGCATGGTCATTCCCGGGGCGGTTTCCATCCCGGCCGGCTCGTAGGACAGGTGAATCCGGCCAACGACCGGGTGATTGACCACTTTCTCCCCACGGCACACGTAGCGCACGTCGTGGCGCGCCCACAGGTCGGCGAAGTCCCGGCTGCGCGTGGACAGCTCGCCGATGAGTGCTTGGAGACAGGGATCGGCGGGATTCGCCCCGGCGTCCAGACGCAGCATGGACACCAGATCCTCCGCCCCCTCCTGCCAGTTGGGGAAGAACTGGCGTGCGCGCGGGTCCAGGAAGAGGAACCGCGCCATATTCGGATGCTCCGCGGCGACCTCGGGGATCGGGTCGACGAACATGGGGGAGTACAGCGCCCGCGCCATGGCGTTGGCAGCGACGTAGGTGCCGGAGCCGTCGCGTACCGCGGCGGGGGTCGTCATCGCATCCAGGATCCACTGGGTGCCCGGGCGCAGGACGCAGTTGCGCGAGCGCGTGCGCCGACGTCGTATCCGCCCTGTTGGGGTGAGGGAGCGGGCCAGGTCGACCAGGTGCTGCCGCTCGGCATCGCTCAGAAGCAGCGCGGAGGCGAGTGCCTCAAGCACCTCATCGGAGGCGCCGGCCGCGTTGCCCCGTTCCAGGCGCGTGTAGTAGTCCACGCTGACTCCGGCGAGCATGGCGACCTCCTCGCGCCGCAGGCCGGGCACGCGACGGTGCCCGGCGACGACGGGAAGCCCCACCATCTGCGGCGTCACCTTGGCGCGCCTGGTGGTGAGGAAGTCCTTGAACTCCGCGCGGGCATCCGCGGAAGCGGGGGAGGGCAGATCGCTCATGACCACCAGGGTAGGTGGTCCGGAGACGCCGCGGGAGGCCCGCCCAGACCCTGTCAGACGGTCTCTGCCAGACGGCCCCTGTCAGACGACGCCACAC
>NZ_JAWDJJ010000044.1:0-10309 GCF_032465695.1 Actinomyces sp. MRS3W | reverse complement strand
CTCCCCGCCGATGCCGCGCAGGATCCGCAGACCCGCCACCGTGTCGGTGGTGATGGTGGTGACCTGCGACTGGGCCTCGCGCTGGACCGACTGGCGGCGTTGCAACGGCCGAATGATGGGCGTGATCGCCCATGCCACCAGCGGCATCCCCACCAGGATGATGATCCCCAGCCGCACCGAGGTGGTGAGCATGATGACGGCGACGACGAGGAAGGCGCAGGCTGCGCCGATGAGTTCCGGCAGCCGCTCGGCGAAGTTGGCGACGTACTGCGCGTCGGAGGCCACGATAGCGGCGACCTCGCCGGCGGAGACCTGGCGGGACAGGGCAGAGCCGGTGGTCGACACCTGCCGGCCGACGAGGCGGTCAATGTCGAAGTTGATCCGCATCCACGCGTGGATGCGGAAATAGGACAGCATGGTGTCCCCGACCGCGTACACGAGGAACAGCCCCAGCAGCGTCAAAGCGATGGCCCAGACGCGGGGGTTGAGGCCGTGCTCGATTCCGGCGTCCAGGGCCGCCCCGAGGAAGGAGGGCACAATCGCCTGAATGATGCTGGAGATGATCGCGGCCGTGGTGGCCACGGCGAGCGGCCCCAGAGCGCGCCCAAGGAGCCAGCGCAGCAGCCTCAAGGGTGAGGCGTCGGTGGGTGGCTGGGGGAGCGGATCATCTGGCCGCGGCAGGAGCCGGCGGGTGGTTGCGGGACGCAGCATGGTGACAATGAGGCTAACGGCAGGCGGTCCTGGGACACCACCGGAACGGTGTGGGAAGACCCGCGTCGAACAGGGAAATAGTCCGGGCGTCGCGCGCGGCGATGCTGGTTGAGCTGCCGGGCGCGTCCGCCATTCATCGGTCGCCGGTCACTGCCAGCCGAGCTCGTGGAGACGGGCATCGGAGATGCCGAAGTGGTGGGCGACCTCGTGAATGACGGTGATTGTCACCTGTTCGGTCAGTTCCTTGCGGGAATCGCACCAGCGTTCCAGGGGCCCCTGGAAGATGAGGATGCGGTCGGGCAGAACCAGCGACCAGCTGTCGTCGCGTTCGGTCAGTGGCACACCGTCGTACAGCCCGAGCAGGGTGGGTTGGCCGTTGGCGTCATAGTCGGATTCGGAGAGCATGTCGGGATCCGGCTCGTCCTGGACGAGCACGACCACATTGTCCATCTGGGCGGCCAGCTCCTGCGGGATGGCATCCAGCGCATCGGCAACGGCCGCCTCGAACTCGTCGGGGTCCAGATGGGTTGGGGTCATGGGAAGAGCCTGCCACGAGTTCGCAGCCGGGTCGGGCTACACCCGGAATTCGTTGCGATGACGCCGTTCGTGCGAGTGACTGGATTGCTGGTGAGCAGGCTCACTCGCAAAAGATTTGCGCCAGCCGCCCCTGGCCCCATACCGTACATCCCGGTTCGAGGCGCGACGACGCCAAGGGCACCGGGCCCCCATCGTCTAGCGGCCTAGGACCCCGCCCTTTCACGGCGGTAGCACGGGTTCGAATCCCGTTGGGGGTACGATTCACGTTAGTGATGAATATTGGCCTCGTGGCGCAGTTGGTTAGCGCGCCGCCCTGTCACGGCGGAGGTCGCGGGTTCAAGTCCCGTCGAGGTCGCGGATGCGAGTCGCTCAGTCGGAAACGGCTGAGCGATTGCGCCTCTCGGCTCTGTAGCTCAGTTGGTAGAGCGTTCGACTGAAAATCGAAAGGTCACCGGATCGACGCCGGTCGGAGCCACGGCGATAGCCCCTGGGACCCACAAGGTCCCGGGGGCTTCGCGCTGTTTACTCCGATTGTGCGCCCTCGGTGATGCGCCTATGCGCTCTGGGAGGGGCGGTGAAGCAGCGCACGCCCGGACCAACGATCGGGGATGGAGACCACACGCGCTGCGTAGACGGTCGGCGGGCGCGTGCCTCAGCAGGACTGCCGCACCACGAGGCGGGCCGGCACCAGCACCGGCTGCCCGTCCCAGGTCTCGTCCAGGATCTGCTGCAGCATCTCAATTGCGGCGCCGGCGAGGACGTCGCTGGGATTCTCAATGGAGGTCAGAGGCGGGTTTGCCGTCGCCGCCTCCGGGCTGTTGTCGCAGGACACGAGCCGGACGTCTTCGGGCACGCGTAGCCCTCGCGCCTGCCACGCCGCCATGGCCTCCAACCCCATGAGGTCCGAGGAGGAGAAAACACCATCGACTTCGCCGGACTCGATGCGCGGGGCGAGCGCTTCACCGGCGGCACGCCCGGAGTCGGCGGTGAACGCCCCCTCCAGCAAGACCGGGTCGATTCCCTCTCGGCCCATCACCTCGCGGAACCCTTGCAGGCGGTCGTGTGCGGCGACCATATCCAGAGGACCGGTGATGATCGCCGGGCGCCGCACGCCGCATGCGAGCAGACGCTCTGCGGCAATCCTGCCGGCGCTGATATTGTCCAGGTCCACCCAGGACCCGGGCGTATCCCGAGCGACCGGGCGGCCGATGAACACCACCGGGATCTGGGCGCTCATGAAGGCCTCCACCTGCCCGCTGAAGCGGTGGTGCGAGATGACGATCGCGCCGTCGACCGATCCGTTGCGCAGGTACTTCGCGGTGCGGCGCCCGTGACCTGCCCGATCAGCGAAGGCCATGACGAGCTGGATATCGACGGCGTCGAGGTCGCGTGAGATCGCCTGGACCGTCCGGGTGAGGAACGGGTCGGAGAAGATCATCTGGTCCGGCTCGGGGATGATGACGGCGATGGTGCCGGTGCGGTGCGAGACCAGGGCCCGAGCCGCCGAGTTGGGGATGTACCCGAGCGAGGCCACGGCGGCTTGCACCGCCTTCGTTTTCTTCGCGGTGACCCCGGCGTCTCCACGGACCACGCGCGAAGCGGTGGCCCTGGAGACTCCGGCGGCTCGGGCCACGTCTTCAAGCGTGGCCCTCCCGGGCATGCGCATGACAACCTCCGTGTGTTTGTTAGTCCAGCTCGAAGCCGTTGTTCCGCACGACGGCGGAGAACCAGTCGGCCGAGGCCTTGGGGGTGCGTTTAAGCGTGTCGTAGTCCACGCGCACGATGCCAAAGCGTTTGGTGTAGCCGCGGGCCCACTCGAAGTTGTCCATGAGGGACCACACCAGGTAGCCCTCCACGCGGGCGCCGTCGACGATCGCGGCATGAACGGCCACAAGATGGTCGCGGATGTAGCTCAGGCGGTCGAGGTCCTCCACGCGACCGTTGGCGTCAGGCTCGTCGCGGTAGGCGGCGCCATTCTCCGTGATGACCAGCGGAATGCCGGTCCCCTCCGGGCCTGCCGTGGAGGTGTATTCGCGGTCCAGCCTGACCAGGAGGTCGTGCAGGTCCTGGGGTTCCACCTGCCAGCCCATGTCCGTGACCGGCAGGTCCTGGGGAATGTTTCGAACGTTCTCCGAGCCGACATTCGCCGAGGGGCCCGCACCCGCATCCGGCCCGCCGAACAACAGGCCGGGTTCGGGACCGGCCACAGTCTGGCCGTTGTAGAAGTTGACCCCCAGTACGTCGATCGGCTCACTGATCGCCTCCAGGTCGCCGTCGCGCACCCAGGTGTGGATGTCCGCCCAGGTGGCCATATCCGCCACGACGTCGGGCGGGTACGCCCCGCGCACTATCGCCTCCAGGAATAGCCGGTTCTGGGTGCCATCCACCCGGCGGGCGGCGTCGCGGTCGGCGGGGCTGGCCGGGTCAGCGGCGTGGACGGGGGAGAAGTTCAGCGTGATACCGATGCGCGGGCTGCGGCCGGCGTCCGCTGCAGCTGCGCGCAGCGCCCGTACCGCCAGCCCATGGCCCAGCATGAGGTGGTGGACTGCCGCCACCGCCTGGGCCGGTTCATTGACGGCCGGCGCATGTTCGGCGCCCGCGTAGGACAGGAAGGAAGAGCACCACGGCTCATTGAGGGTGGTCCAGATGTCTACCTTGCCGCCCAGCCGGTCGTATACGGCGCGCGCGTAGTCGGCGAAGGCGACGGCGGTGGAACGGACGGTCCAACCACCCTCCTCCTGCAGGGGCTGCGGCAGATCCCAGTGATAGAGGGTGAGCCACGGTTCGATTCCGGCTTCGCGCAGCGCATCGACCAGATGCTCGTAGAAGTCCAGGCCCCGCTCGTTGAGCGTGCGCCCATCGGGCATGACTCGGGCCCAGGACACCGAGAAGCGATAGGTGGGGTAGCCCAGCTGTTTGATGAGGGCGACGTCGTCGTCGACTCGGTGGTAGTGGTCGCAGGCCACGTCAATATTCGAGGCGTCGTCGATGGCGCCGGGGCGGCGGCACAGGACATCCCAGATGGAGTCGCCCTTGCCGTCCGCGTGGGCACCGCCCTCGACCTGTGCCGCGGCTGTGGCCACGCCCCAGCGGAATCCCGGGGGGAAAGTAATTGCGGTCATCCCTTGACAGCTCCTTGCATGATGCCGGAGACCAACTGGCGACCGGCGGCGACGAACAGGATCAGCAGCGGCACGGTGGCGACGACCACGCCCGCCATAATCAGCGAGTAGTCCTTGAAGTAGGAGGCCTGCAGCAGCTGCAGGGCGACCGGCAGGGTCGGATTCTTCGCCCCCAGCACGATGAAGGGCCAAAAGAAGTTGGTCCACGAGCCAACGAAGGTGAACAGGGCCAGCATGGCCGCGGCCGGGCGGGCGGCAGGCAGGGCTACGGACCAGAAGGTGCGGAACATGGAGGCGCCGTCGACCCGCGCGGCCTCAATGAGCTCGTAGGGCAGAGCATCGCGAATGTACTGGGTCATCCAGAACACTCCGAAGGCGGAGACCATGGCCGGCACGATGACGGCGACCAGTTCGCCGGTCCACCCCAGCTTGGACATGACGATGAACAGCGGCACCACACCCAGCTGTGCGGGTACGGCCATGGTGGCGATGACGAAGGTGAGCAGACCGTCGCGCCCGCGGAAGCGGAGCTTGGAGAAGGAATAGCCGGCCAACGTGGAGAAAAAGACCACCGACAAGGACACCACACCGGAAACGATCAGGGAGTTGAAGAAGGCCCCCCACAGGTCGATGCCGGAGTTGATGACACGGGTGATGTTGTCGATGAGCTCGCCCTTGGGAATGAGCGAGGGAATGGGGTGCTTGGCGATCTCGGCGGCGTTGGAGGTAGCCAGCAGGAAGGCGAAGTACAGCGGGTAGGCGCTGATGAGGACCACGGCGATGAGGAAGATGTACCCGACCGGCCCCGGTCGGCGGTCCGGCCCGAATCCCTTGTGGTTCTGCTTGGCGCGACGGCGGGCGGCGGCGCGTGCGGCTCCCTTGCCGGCGGTCTGCTCAATCATGGCCAGCGACGGCTCGTTACGGCTCATCACAGGGCTCCTTCCGAGGTGGTACGGCGGGCGGCGGCGCGGTCCGGGACGGCGGCGCGGGCCCGCTCGGGGCGACGACGGCGCGGGGTTTTGGTCGGTGTGGTGCCGGAGGACGAAATGCGCCGGGTGAGCATGAAGCTGAGGGCGGCGAACAGCAGGATGATGAGGAAGAGGATCCAGGCAACCGCCGATGCCCGCCCGAAGCTCTTCTGCGGGCCCCAACCCAGCTGGTACAGGTACATGGTGAGCGTCAGCCACTGGTTGTCGGCCCCGCCGTTGCCCATGGTGTCGAACATGCGCGGCTCGTCGAAGATCTGCAGACCGCCGATGGTGGAGTTGATGACGACGAACATGATCGTCGAACGCAGCTGAGGGATGGTGATCGACCAGAACTGGCGCATGCGACCGGCGCCGTCAACCGTGGCGGCTTCGTAAAGCTCGTTGGGGATGGCCTGCATGGCCGCCAGGATGATGAGGGCGTTGTAGCCGGTCCAGCGGAAGTTGACCATGTTCGCAATGGCGATGTGGGACCAGAAGGCCGAGGAGTGCCAGCCGATCGCATTGACCCCGATATGGCCGAGGAGAGCATTGACCATCCCGGACTGGTCGGCAAACAACTTGGAGAAAATGATTGAGACGGCGACGGGGGCGACGACGTAGGGCAGGAGCACGCCCATGCGCCAGAAGGTCTTGGCGCGCAGGTTGGTGTTGAGGACGTAGGCGATGAGAATCGCGGCGATGATCTGCGGGACGCTGGAGAGCAGGAAGATCGAGAAGGTGTTGCGCAGAGCGATCCAGAAGGTGGGCTGCTGCACCACGGAGACGTAGTTGTCCACGCCGTTGAAGCCCTGGTCGCCGCCGATGAGGTGCCACTTGTGGAAAGAGACCCAGGCCGTGTACAGCAGCGGATACAGGCCGGTGATGGCGAAGACGATGAAGAACGGGGCGACGTACAAGTACGGGGAGAGTTTGAAATCGAGCTTGCCCAGCCGGTCGCGCCGGGACATCGGTACGCGTCGTCGTGAGGGCGTTGGTGAGGGCGCGGACGAGGACTGGCCAGTGGCCCTCGTCGGGGTTGCTATTGACGTCATTGCCAGTCCTTTCCGGGACGGAGTCGGAACACGGTCGTGGCGCGGCCCGCGGTGCCAGGCCGCGCCACGACCGTGAGGGTGCGGGAGTGGGTGCTACTCGAGTCCGAGCTGGTCGAACTCGCTGAGCGCCTTGTCCCAGGAGGAATCGGCGTCATCGGTGCCATCAACGTCCACGCGGGTGAGTGCGTCGGTGACGACGGTGGTGATGGCGAAGAAGTTCGTGCCCTTGTACGGGGAGATCTCGATCTTCTTGGACATGTCGGAGTAGATCTGGCCGATTGGGGCGTCGTTGAAGAACTCGTTGGTGTACTCCAGCAGCGCGGGGTCGTCGAGGGCCTCAACCTGGGAGGGGAAGTTGCCCTTGGTCTGGAACGCCTTGATCTGCTGCTCGGGAGCGGTGAGCCAGTCCGCCAGGGCCTTTGCCTCTTCCGGGTGCTCGCCCTGGACCGGAACGGTCAGGTAGGAGCCGCCCCAGTTGCCGCCGCCGCCGGGGAAGACCGGGGCTACGTCCCAGCCCTCGACGCCCGCGGCGTTGCCCTCAACCACGCCGAGCATCCACGGCGGGCAGAGCATGGTGGCGAAGCCGTCATTCTGGAAGGCGTTGACCCAGTCCTCGCTCCACTGGGACAGACCCGCAGACAGGCCGGCCTCGGACTGGTCGAGGATGGTGTTGTAGGTGTTGTGGATCGTGTCGTTGGACTCCAGCGGCATGACGGTGTCGTCGTCGTTCTCGAAGGGGTTCTCGATCTGGTTGAGCATGCCCTGGTAGGTGCCGGTAGCGCCGTCGTACCAGGGGATACCGGTAGCGTCGACGAACTGCTTACCGACCTCGAAGTAGTTGTCCCAGTCGCCCTCCAGGAGGGTGGCGACTTCGTCGCGGTCGGTGGGCAGTCCGGCCTTCTCGAACAGGTCGGCGCGGTAGCAGACGGCCTCGGGGCCGGCGTCGGTGCCGTAGCCGATGAGCTGACCGTCGGCCGTGGTGGCGGGGGCGGTCTTGAAGTCCGGCCAGCGTCCTTCGACCGAGTCGGAGGACAGGTCGACGAACTGGTCGGAGTACTGCATGAGCTCGGGCAGCCAGTCCATCTCGATGGCTTCGACGTCGGCCAGGCCCGAGCCTGCGGCGAGGCGAGTGTTCATGTTGTCGCGGGCCTCGTTGGAGGTGGCCGCCTTCTTCTCAACCACCTTGATGTTGGGGTTGAGCTCCATGTACTCGTCGAGGAGGTTGTCGTAACCGAACTCGTTGAACGTGGCGATGGTGAGGGTGATCTGGCCGTCCGCGTCCGTGCTGGAGGACTCGGAGCCTCCTGAGCCGCAGCCGGCGAGGGCTAGCGCGCCGACGGCGAGGACGCTGAGGCCGGCCATGGCCTGCTTCTTGAACACGATGACTCCTTTGTTGTGGGATACACGGCGCGACAGTGCACCGCAGTGTTCGGTTGAGAGCGCTCTCCGTATGGCCAACGTTCGATGAGAGCGCTCTCAAGGGGTGTGTTAATCATGGCACATTCTCGCCGCCGCGTCTACCCGCTTGGCCCTGCGCATGCGCCACCCTGATCGGCAACGGGCGCCGGGCTGCTGCTGCGCACGCGTTCTGGAGGGCTGCGGGTATCGGATACCTGCAGCCCTCCAGAACGCGTGCGGCGGTGATGTGCGGAGCCTCTCCGAGTTCGTGCGACCTGGCCGGGCGCCGGCCGGGTGGATCTTGATGTGCCGCGTGCTGCTCGGGCGGGGAGTTCGCTCGCGGTGATCGGGCTGACGCCGGAGTGCGGCCCCAGCGGTGGCGGTGAGTTGCTCCGGTGTGCGCGGGGACTGTCAGCGGGAGCGCCAGGAGCGCCAGCCGGCCTCGCCGGCGGCGATGGCTGCGAAGAGGACGGCTGCGATCGGCCAGATCATCCAGGTGATGCCCCATTCGGAGGAGACGAAGGAGGATGCCAAGAAGATGACCACGCAGATGGTCCAGTAGGGGCCGGCGATAGCCTCGGTGAACGGCATGTCCTTGGGGTTCTGCCAGGTGGGCGGGGCATCGGCGGGGCGACCCTTGTCGGTGATGGTCTCATGTGTCATGGCGGCCCAAGCGGCCGGCAGGTAAATCTTGAGTCCGGCCGCAACCATGATGAGGCTGAGGACCAGCCCCAGCAATGAGGCGTTGTCGAGGTCTGAATTCTCGAACAAGAAGGCGGCACTCAGCAGGGGGATCGGAGAAACGATCCACAGCCCGACGGCGATCGCCAGGGCCCGGCTGCGGGCTGGCTCATGCTCCAAACGCAGTCGCGCGGCCCAGGCGGATACGAGCGGATCGCGGGTGAACTGTCCTTCAATGAGGTGGGTCAGGCCAGTGAAGGCTCGGTGGCGACGGATGAGCAGGGCTACGGCCGCTGCCACCATGATCAAGGTGATCGGAATGCCGATAGCTGTGGCCTGGTCCTCGCTCAATTGGGTGATCCCCGCATGGTTGTCGGGACGTGACAGGCCGAGAGCTAGGAACAACGGCACTGCCGCGAGCACGCACAGGGCCACTCCGTTGCCGAGCATGGTGGCGGTGTTGCGCCGAGCTTCGGCGAGGGCCTGCGCCTGCGGCAGTGTGACGGTGGGGTACTCCGTCGGCCCTGTGCCGGAGGCGGCCTCGGCATCGGCGGCGGAGTCGGTGCTGCCCTGCGCGCCGGCGCTGCGGATATCCGGCAGGATCCCGAGTACGGGTGCCAGTTCCTCCAGATTGCCGAAGTCGGTGATCACCGATCCGACCGCCTCGTTGTGCGACTTCCCGGAGGCGACGGCGTCCGCGTAGGCGTCCTCCATCATGGCCTGCAATTCGCACTTGGCCTCCAGCAGGCGCGCGGTAGCGGGGTAGGGGGCGAACATGGCTTCGAGGAAGGTGTTGATGGTGTCCATCGGGGTAGCTCCTTGGGCTGCGGGACGGTTCTGCTTGGGTGGGTTCGGGAGCGCTGCTTGTCGTGGAGTTGAAGGCTTGTGGTTGGGAGGCCCGTCTTGTTCAGGTCCCTTCAAGGTTTTCTCGGCCTTGAGCGCGTTGGGCGAAGCGGTCGATAAGGGTTTTGGTGTCCTCCCACTCGGTGAGCTTGTCCGCCAGGTGGCCGGTGCCGGCGTCGGTGAGGCGGTAGTAGGTGCGGGGCTTGCCCGACTCGCTGGTGTCTGCGAAGGAGGCGACCAGCCCCGCCGACTCCAGGCGCTTGAGGGCGGAGTACAGCGTGGTCTGCTTGATTGTGTACTGCCCGTCGGCCACCTCGGTGATCGTCTTGGCGAGCTCGTAGGCGTATGAGGGGTGGTCGCTCAAGAGAGTGAGCACGATGAGGTCGATGTAGCCGCGAATAGCGTCGGCGCTGATCATGAGCGCTCCTCCCGGGGCGGTGGTGATGACGGCGGTGGTGGACCGTCGCCGCGAAGGTGTGTACGCCTAACGTACTACGACAGACATAGTATGTCTAGCGTATTAACGAGTGTTGCCTCTCTGTCCTCTCTGGCCGACAGGCGCTGCCTCCCTCGACCGCACACGCGCCGCCTCCTATGGTGGGAGCCATGAGCGCAACGCCGCCGATTCCCGGATTCCTCCCCTCCTACCCGCCGCTTGACGACCCCGCCACCCTGCGCCTGATCTGGCCGCAGTGGCAGGGCGCCGGCTATGACAACGCGGGCTTGCTCGTCCCGGAACTGCCCGTCCAGATCGCCCGCCGCGGCTACGTCGCCGGCGCCCGCGCCCTGGCGGCCGTGCTCCCGGCCGCCGTCGGCCCCACCGAGAACGTCCCCGTGGAACTCACCGAACTCGCCGGCCCCGACGGTCCGGAGGGCTCCACCGGCGGAATCGAGTCGCGCAGCGCCGTCTTGGCCGGCATCGACGCCGCCCTGCGGGCCATCGACTCCCACCCCGAGACCGAACGCATCCTCACCATCGGCGGGGACTGTGCGGTCT